>NZ_JALAMR010000004.1:0-129234 GCF_026790125.1 Bacillus sp. N12A5
TCAAAAACGGGGGTCAGTCCCAAGTGAGAAGCTTTTTTTATTGGCGAATAAAGGAAACTTTTTCTATATCTATCTCGTAATGACTAGAGAACTTAGAAGAAAAGGAGAGATAGAATTGAAACAAATGATCGTGAAAATGACGCTGCCGCTGCTGATTGTTTGTCTTGCGTTTTCTTCTTTTTCAGCCTCAGCTCTTGCTGTTTCTGAAGAAAAACATTGGGATCGCTGGATTGAACGACATGCACGTCCACTGGATTCTTCCGATGCTTCAAACAAAGACCTTCGCTTTCTGAAGAAGGTGCTGAAAGGAAAACGAATCGTTCAGTTAGGAGAAACCACACATGGCGCTGGCGAAATCAATGCAACAAAAGTACGCATGATCAAATACCTCCACGAAGAACTGGGATACGATGTATTGGCCTTTGAGTCTGGCTTTACCGATACAAATGCAGCCTACCTTAATATGAGCCAATCCACTTCTAAGAGCACAATGAAAAACGCCATTTCCGCTGTTTGGCACACAGAAGATGTTGTTGAGCTGTTTGCTTACATGAAAGAGCAAAAAGAGAAAGGCGATCCGCTAATCCTTACCGGTTTTGATATTCAAAGCATGAAGAATTCATTCAATGACGCTGCAAACCAATGGGTCAAAGCAGTGGACTCTGAAAAAGCAGAACTGCTCTCTCAATCAGAAAATGACTTTTCAACATTGGTGACAGACAGCAGTACGTTTGAAGAATTTGCGCAAAAGAAAGAAGCGCTTGCGAAAAACTATCAAGAGCTGATCAAGTTCGCTGAAAAAAATGCTTCAGCACTAAAAGCCCACCTTCCGAAAGAGCCGAAAGCTTATGAGATATTTATGCATTCTCTCCAGCTGCGAATTGACGTAATGGAAACGTATATGCCTCAAGAAATGAGACAAAAGCTAAAGGATTATCCGGAGAAATTAGAGGAGCTTCCTTTTGTTTTAAGAGACCGCATGATGGCTGAACAATTTCAGTGGGTAGCCGACACCCTTTATCCGAAAAAGAAAATTATTGTCTGGGGCCACAATTACCACCTTCGCAAACAGAATACGAAAATGATTAAGGATATGACACAGGCAAACACTCCTAATATGGGTGATTATTTGCCGGAGCATCTGAAAAAACAAACATATACGATTGGCATTTATGCATATTCAGGCGCCAGTCTTGATAGCTCGGATAATAAAACCGTTACGCCGGTCACAAGCCCGCCGCCGTCTGGAAGTCTTGAAGCCTTGCTGAAGGCTGCGAACCATCCAGCTGTCTTTGTTGATTTTCTCCATACAAAAAACAAGAAAGGCACTTCGTGGATGTATACCCCGCGGACAGCACTCTATTGGGGGGTCATGGAAGAGCAGATGATCCTGAAGGAACAATATGACGGTGTCATTTGGCTGGAGCATATCACGCCATCAGTCATTATCAAGTGAGAGGGTCCCCTGTTATACTACAGGGGGTTTTTCATTTTGTCTTATCTTTTGGTAGTTTTCAGATAACTATATCAATTAGTAAATGGATGGAAAATACTATTTGTTATTAATAAACCCTTTTGCCGCGAGGGTTTGCAAGAGCTTGGATATTTTTATCAGTCTGGGCGGATCTGTTCATCTTTGCGGCATTTTCCTGTATGATATAGTAAGAGTGTGCATAACAACTAACTATAATTGAACAGGGTGTTTAAATCATGGAAAAACAATACAGAGTATTACTTTACTATAAATATGTTCCCATTGAAGATCCAGAGACGTTTAGAGAGCAGCATCTGGCTTTTTGTAAGGAGCTTGGTTTGTTAGGCCGTATCCTTGTTTCTTCTGAAGGAATTAACGGTACGGTATCAGGTACGGTTGAGCAGACTGAAAAATATATGCAAACAATGAAAGCTGATCCTCGTTTTGCGGACATGGTATTTAAAATTGATGAAGCAGAAGGCCATGCGTTCAAAAAAATCTTTGTCCGTCATAAAAAAGAGCTCGTGACGCTTCGTCTTGAAGATGATGTGGATCCGAACGAAACAACAGGGCAGCATCTGAAGCCTGCAGAATTTTATGAGAAAATGCAGGATCCAAACACCATTGTCATCGATGCGCGTAATGATTACGAGTATGACCTTGGCCATTTCAGAGGAGCAGTCCGTCCTGACATCGAGGCCTTCCGCGAATTGCCTGAATGGATCGAAGAACACAAAGATATGCTTGAAGGCAAAAAGATTTTAACGTACTGCACGGGCGGCGTGCGCTGTGAAAAGTTCTCAGGCTGGCTGATGAAGCAAGGCTTTGAAGATGTGGCACAGCTTGACGGCGGAATCGTCACATACGGTAAAGATCCTGAGGTGCAAGGTAAGCTTTGGGACGGGCAGTGCTACGTCTTCGATGAAAGAATCAGCGTGCCTGTCAACCGTGTTGAGCATGTGATTGTCGGAAAAGACTATTTTACAGGTGAACCGTGTGAGCGTTATGTGAACTGCGCAAATCCATCTTGCAACAAAAAAATGATATGCACACCGGAAAATGAGTATAAATATATGCGCAGCTGCAGCCACGAATGCCGCACGAACCCAAGAAATCTGTATGTCAAAGAGCATAATATGACAGCAGAAGAAGTAAGCGCAAGACTGGCAGCGATTGAAAAAGAAGAGCACGCTGCTGCTGAATAATTGAAAGAACACCTCGGGAATGAGGTGTTCTTTTTTTCTATATGCTTTCGGTTTGTTCGTTTGCGGAAACCCATTCTTTTTGGCGGAAGGCCTTTTCCCATTTAGATACCACAATACAGGCAATCGCATGTCCCGGTACGTTTACGCCTGTTCTCGCCATGTCCATGACGCGGTCAACACCCGCTATTATGGCAACGCCTTCAGCCGGCAGCCCCACAGCATTGGCAGTCGCCAGCAGAACCACAAGCGAGCCAGACGGAACAGCTGCAATGCCTTTACTGGTCATCACAAGCACAAGCATCATGAGCAGCTGCTGGGACAATGTCATGTCTACTTGAAAGGCCTGGGCCAGAAAAATACATGAAACCGATAGATATAAGCTGGAGCCGTCACAGTTCAGTGACAAGCCGGAGGGGACGACAAATGATACAACTCGTTTCGGGCAGCCGTATTTCTCCATTCTGTCCATCAGCTGAGGGAGAATGGTTTCCGTGCTGGTGGTGGAAAACGCAATTAAAAACAGATCCCATATCATTTTTAATACTTCGAAATACTTAATCTGAAAGATAAGACCGACAAGTGGAAAGAGGACAAAGAGGATCAGGAACAGACCAAGAAATACCGTGCCAACCAGCTTAAACATAGGGAGGAGGAGTTCAATGCCATATTGGCCAACAGAGGCTGCCATCAGGGCTAACACGCCGATAGGAGCCGTCACCATGACGATTTGCGTGAGTTTGAACATAATTTGAGCGGTGGATTCAAAGAATTTCATCACTGGTTCAGAGGCTTTGCCGATGCCTGCCGCAGCAACACCAAACAGAATCGCAAAGAATATAACGGCTAACAAATCATTTCTGGCCATGACATCAATAATGTTTGTAGGGATAATATCGAGGATCATTTGTTTGAAATCAACAACTTTATCTGTGTAGCCGGAAAGTTCATTGATATCTTTTTTCGCTAAATGGGAGAGGTCAAGCCCGACACCTGGTTTTAGGACATTTGCTAATACAAGCCCTAGGGCTAATACCAACGTCGTAATCACTTCAAACCAAATGATGGTCTTGATGCCGAGGCTGCCCATTTTTTTCATGCTGCCGCTTCCTGCGGCTCCGATGACAATAGTAGAAAACACAATCGGCACGACAATCATTTTAATCAAGCGGATAAACCCGTCTCCTACAGGCCTCAGTGCCATCCCAAAATCAGGAAAAAAGTGGCCGATCACTGCGCCGATTGCCAGAGCAATTAAGATTTGAAACGCGATTAATTTTTTCAAATGAATCCTCCTTTAGAATGATAGGATTTTAGGCATAATCATATCATTCGTGATTCACAATCAAACACCTTTTTCAAAATTTTATTTTGATAGCGCTTTCATTATGTTGGCAAAAAAGTCCCCCGCAGCAGGGGGACTTTTTTACTTCATATGGATGTGCTTCATCTCTTCTTCAGATGCATTTGTGAAGATGACCGGTGTTACAGCTGAAGCGGCATGCTGTTTGATGTAATCGAGATCAAAGGTGAGAAGCAGTTCACCTTGTTTGACGGCTTGTCCGCTCGTGACGTGAGCTTCAAAGCCTTCCCCATTTAGTGTAACAGTATCAATTCCGACATGGATCAAAATTTCGGTGCCGCTGGCGCTCTTAAAGCCAATGGCGTGTTTCGTTGGAAAAATGGAGATAATTTCGCCGTCCGCAGGGGCAACGACTTTTCCTTCTGCTGGGTCAATCGCAAAGCCCTCACCCATCATTTTTTCGGAAAAGACTTGATCGGGCACGTCTGCCAGAGAGACTGTTTCTCCTTTGAGCGGATATATGAAAGTCTCGCCAGAAGCGGGCTTCTGCTGTTCGTCAGTCTCTGTATCGAGAGTGGCGGCAGTGTCAGGGACGCCTCCGGCTATGATCGTTTTGATATCATCTTTTAAGGCATCAGATTTTGTTCCGAATATTGCCTGGAAGTTGTTGTTGACTTCCAGCACACCTACCGCGCCAAGCCGTTTCAATTCGTCCTTGCTGACTTGGCTCGGGTGATGAACAGTCACACGAAGCCTTGTAATACATGCATCCAGGTTGGCGATATTTTGCTGTCCGCCCAAGGCCTGCAGCACATGAAAGGCAAGCTGGTCTTTAGCGACAGGAGCTTTTGCCTCAGATTGGTCGGCTTCATCTGCTTCACGGCCGGGTGTTTTCAAGTTCCATTTCAAAATCGCAAAGCGGAACAAATAATAATAAATGAAAGCAAATACGATCCCGACAGGAATGACGACCCAGCCGTTTGTCGACAGCCCGTAGTTCAAGACGTAGTCGATTCCGCCGCCTGAGAACGTATAGCCGTGGCGGACGTGGAATAAATCACAAACGACAAAGATAACGCCGGCAAGAATAGAGTTAATTAAATAAAGCACGGGCGCAACGAATAAGAAAGAAAACTCAACAGGCTCTGTAATGCCTGTCAGCATAGATGTGAGCGCCGCAGAAATCATCACGCCGGAGATCATTTTTTTCTTTTCCGGACGCGCAGTATGGATAATGGCAAGAGCAACTGCAGGCAAACAGAAAATCATGTATGGGAAATCCCCCATCATAAAGCGCCCCGCTGTCGGGTCTCCCGCGAAAAACCTTGTCAGGTCGCCGGTTACGATACTGCCTGTTGACGGGTCTGTGTATTCTCCCATCATAAAATAGAAAGGTGTATAAAAAATATGATGCAGGCCAAAAGGAATCAGCAAACGATAGATCGTTGCATAAAAGAACAGGCCGACTGTTGAATCGGCGATTAAACTGCTGGCTGCGTTGATTCCGTTTTGGATCAGCGGCCAAACAAATGAAAAAATCACGCCGATTCCCAGTGAACTGACGGAAGTAATAATAGGGACAAACCGTTTTCCCGAGAAGAACCCAAGGACCGGATGCAGCTCGATTGATGAAAAACGCTTATATAAATAGGCGGCAAGAAGCCCGATGATGATTCCTCCGAATACTCCCATATCAATCAGGTGCTCGGCTCCTTCATACGGAGGCTGAAGCCCGAGTAATTTTCCCATGTTGTCGAGGGTGACGGTTAAAATTAAGTATCCGATGACAGCGGCAAGTCCGGCTACACCTTCGCCGCCGGCTAAACCGATCGCGACCCCAACGGCGAAAATCAGGGGCAGGTTATCGAATACAACGCCGCCTGCATCCTTTATAATAGGGATGTTCAGTAAATCCTTGTCACCGAAACGGAGCAAAAGACCCGCTGCCGGAAGGACGGCAACCGGAGTCATCAACGCGCGGCCAAGCTGCTGCAGAATTTGAAATGCCTTTTTAAACATGACAGTCTCCTTTATGAGTATGATGCTTTCTTTAGTTTTTGAGCCGCTTTTTGATCGGCGATAACGGTTACATGATTGTGTTTTTGAAGAATGGAGGCCGGTACATCTGTCGTGACAGGGCCTTCAGCCATCTTTTGAATGGCGTCTGCTTTTTCCTCGCCGCTTGCTAATAGCACAATATGTTTGCTGAATTCCATGATGGTTTTAATGCCCATTGAAATCGCGAGTCTCGGCACCAGCACCGGATCACCGCCGAAGAATCTGGCATTTGCCTGTATCGTGCTTTCTGACAGCTTAACAACCCGTGTCCGGTCCTCAAAATCAGATCCCGGTTCATTAAAACCGATATGGCCATTGGCGCCGATGCCGAGAATTTGAATATCAATGCCTCCCGCCTGGCGGATGAGATTCTCGTATGCTTTACATTCTGCCTCAAGCTGCGGATTGTCTCCTTGCGGGATATGGGTTTGACCAGGCTGCATATTGATATGCTGAAAAAGATGCTCATGCATAAAATGGTTATAACTTTGCGGATGCGATGGAGAGAGACCAGCATATTCATCCAAATTAAATGTAGTAACCTTTGAAAAATCAATTTCGCCTGCCTGATAGTCTGAAATCAGCTGCTTGTACAAGCCGACCGGCGTGCTTCCTGTTGCCAAACCGAGAACGGCATCTTTCTTAGCCTGTACTTGCTCTTTAATAATGTCAGCGCTTAACTTACAGAGTTCTTCATAGTGCTCGGCGATAAGGATCTTCATGTGACACCCCCTCAAAGAGATAGACAAGCACCATATTTGTTATGACCAATTTATGATAGTTGTCATTACGAATTTAGCACCGCCGTTATCAAACTGTCAATATTAATGTCTGAAAATTTGTTATAAAAGAAGGATACAAATCTTTCATATTTAGAAGGCAAGTGATATGATGGTCTCAATCAAAAAGAACGGTTGCATTACGGAATGGGGAGAATGAAATGACAGCTTTATATTCTGTTATCAAGTTTAAAATCATTGAATTAATTAAGTCGGGCAAATATCAGGCGAATGATCAGCTGCCAACGGAGAGCGAGTTTTGCGAACAATACGATGTCAGCAGGACAACGGTGAGACTGGCCCTGCAGCAGCTTGAGCTTGAGGGATATATTAAGCGGATTCAAGGAAAAGGAACATTTGTATCGGCGGCTAAAATACAAACGCCGATTCCGCATAAGATTACGAGCTTTGCAGAACAAATGAGAGGCCTGCGTTCTGAATCAAAAGTGCTTGAGCTTGTGGTGATCCCTGCTGATCACTCCATTGCTGAGCTTCTGAAAATGAAGGAGAATGAACCTGTCAACAAGCTTGTCAGAGTCAGATACGCCGAGGGGGAGCCTCTGCAGTACCACACCTCATATATTCCCTGGAAAGCGGCACCGGGGCTGGCGCAGGAAGAGTGCACCGGCTCTCTGTTTGAACTGTTAAGGACGAAATACAATATTGAAATCAGCAGGGGCACGGAATCAATCGAGCCGATTTTAACAGATGAAACGATTAGCGGCCACTTGTTAACCAATGTCGGAGCGCCGGCGTTTTTATCAGAATCCCTTACCTATGACAAAAACGAAAAAGTCGTGGAATACGCGCAAATTATTACGCGGGGAGACCGAACGAAATTCACCGTAGAACAGTCATATCAATCATAAAGAAATGTATGAAGAAAGGAATGGTTGCTCTATGTTTCTACTGACGAATGGAAAAGTGCTGTGGGGATCCGTAATTGCTGCTTTCATCCTTTCAATTGTGTTTTACCCGTTTCTGCCGGCGGAAATGCCGATTCATTATGATGGAACGAACCGTCCGGATCTGACGGTTAACAAGCTGGCAGGGATAGTGATACTTCCTGTTTTGATGGTGATGTTTGCATGGGCGCAGAAGATTAATTGGCAATTTGTGATCGCAGTATATATGTTGCTGCTTTGCCATATTGCCGTGCTGTATTTAGCAGTCTAAATCAAACAGCCAGAATGAATCTGGCTGTTTCAGTATGCCGGCAAGACCCTTGCATTCGTTGTCAGGCCAGTGCACCGGTGTTCAGTTATGAAAGAAACGGCGGCTAATGATCAGGCGTCCTGCCCAAGGCTGCCGTTATCACATCCTGTGACAGTCTGCGCCAATTTCTCGTCCATCCTTGATTGGTAATCACGTTGAAAAAGATGCCAAACGGGCTAATTTTCTTTTATTTCATCTTCATTTGACAATGAATGTGGTGTATAATAGCTGATGATCCTAAAGAATATTCTGAAATTTATAAGTGCGAAGCGGCGTATCATGAAAAGAGAGGCTGTATATTTTTTGCAGCTTTAAAAAGACTGAATATTTAAACAATTATGATGTGAAAGGTGTGCTGATCAGATTGAATAAGCTTATCGAACGAGAAAAAATTGCATTTCATAAGGAAAAGCCCGACCCATCATCCTTGGGATTCGGTCAATATTTTACAGATTATATGTTTGTGATGGATTAT
This sequence comes from Bacillus sp. N12A5, assembly GCF_026790125.1. Classification (NCBI taxonomy): domain Bacteria; kingdom Bacillati; phylum Bacillota; class Bacilli; order Caryophanales; family Bacillaceae; genus Bacillus; species Bacillus sp. N12A5. Next base: position 8,507 of record NZ_JALAMR010000004.1, read on the forward strand.
GAAGAGGGAATCGGCTGGCATCATCCGAGAATTGCGCCGTACGCGCCGCTTACGCTTGATCCGTCTTCATCTGTTTTTCATTACGGCCAGGCTGTCTTTGAAGGATTAAAAGCGTACAGAACAGAAGACGGCAGGGTGCTGCTGTTCCGTCCGGATCAAAATATCAAACGGCTGAACAGATCGTGTGAGCGCATGAGCATGCCTCCTTTAGACGAGGAGCTGGTGCTTGAGGCATTGATGCAATTAATTGAGCTTGAGAAAGATTGGGTTCCAAAGGAAAAGGGAACGTCACTGTATATTCGTCCGTTTGTCATTGCCACGGAACCGAGTCTTGGTGTAAAAGCATCTAAAAGCTATACCTTTATGATCGTGCTTTCGCCTGTCGGCTCGTACTATGGCGATCAGCTGAAGCCGGTTAGAATCTACGTCGAGGATGAATACGTGCGGGCGGTGAACGGCGGGGTCGGATGTGCAAAAACATCCGGAAATTACGCGGCAAGCCTTCAGGCACAGCGAAAAGCGAATGAGCTGGGCTATGACCAGGTGCTGTGGCTGGACGCCATTGAAAAGAAATACGTGGAAGAAGTAGGGAGCATGAACATCTTTTTCGTCATGAACGGGGAAGCTGTCACTCCGGCTTTAAGCGGGAGTATTTTAAGCGGGGTTACACGTGCGTCTGCGATTGAATTGATGCGCAGCTGGGGCATTCCCGTTCGTGAAGAGAGAATTTCGATTGACGAGATTTACGCGGCTTCTGCCCGCGGGGAATTGACAGAGGTCTTCGGCACGGGCACGGCAGCCGTTGTTACACCTGTCGGTGAACTCAATATTCATGGAAAAACGGTGATTGTAGGCGACGGGCAAATTGGAGATCTCTCGAAAAAGCTGTATGAAACGATAACAGATATTCAGCGTGGCAAAGTGAAAGGCCCGTTCAACTGGACATTGGAGGTATAAAGATGAAAAAGAACCTGCCCGGAGGCAGGTTCTTTTTATTTTGAATGCGTGATATCAGCAGTAGCCCGGCTATTGCGGTTTCTCGCATAATACACTGCATAGCAGATGGCCATAAACGAAATGCCGCAATACAATGCGATTCTTTGATTCGGATCAAAGGCAATGCCGATGACGGAAGCCAGGCATAACAGGAACGCGGCAGTCGGTACGATCGGATACCAAGGGGTCCGGTATTTCAAGTCGGCGACCTTGTTTCCCGCTGCGACATATCGTTTTCTGAACATGAATTGGGAAGCGGCGATTCCCATCCACACGACAACGACTGCAAAACCGGAAATCGAAACGAGCACAACGTAAACAGTGTCTGGCGCAAATACGCTGGACAGCAATGACAGAATGCCGCCGATCATACTGAACACCAGCGCATTAAACGGGGTTCCTTTTGACGTCAGCTTTGCGAATGCCGGGTGAAGCGTCTTTTCTTTTGATAACGACCAGAGCATTCGGGAAGAAGCATAGAGTCCGGAATTAGCCGCTGACAGAATCGCTGTCAAGATGACAAAGTTCATCATATCGGCTGCGTACGGGACACCGACTCTGTCAAAGACAGCGACAAACGGACTTTTGATGACGCCGGCTTCTTGAATCGGAATCAGCCCTGACAGAACAAAAATCGTTCCGATAAAAAAGAGGGAGAGACGCCAGACCGTTGTTTTAATCGCTTTTGGTATTGTTTTGTCGGGATCCACGCTTTCACCAGCTGCAATTCCGATCAGTTCCGTTCCCGAAAAGGCAAAATTGACGGACAGCATCGTCATCAAAATCGGGACAAATCCATTTGGAAAGAGCCCGTCTTCCGCTGTGAAGTTGGACAGCATCGGAGCGGCTTCTGCGCCTTTGATCGGGATGATGCCGAACATGGCAGAGCCGCCTAATAGAATAAATAATACGATGGCTAATACTTTGATGCTGGAAAACCAAAATTCTGATTCAGCGAAAAACTTGACCGAAAATGCGTTCAGCAAGAAAATGAACAGCGCAAAGACGGCACTCCACATCCAAACGGACGTATGGGGAAACCAGCGCTGCATTAACAAGCCGGCTGCTGTGAATTCTGATCCCAATGCCACAGTCCATGTCAGCCAGTACAGCCATGCGACCGTAAATCCGGTTCCCGGCCCTATGTATTTGGCTGCATAGGTGTGAAAGGCGCCGGTCACAGGCATAGCCACTGACAGTTCACCGAGGCACAGCATGACCAAATAAACGATGCCGGCCCCGACTAGGTAGGCGAGTATGGTTCCCGCCGGGCCTGCCTGCTGAATGGTGTAGCCAGAGCTTAAAAACAGCCCGGTTCCGATAACACCCCCTAAGGAAAGCATAAAGAGGTGCCGGCTTTTCATACTTCTCTGAAAGTTTGTCTCATTCTTGTTGTGAGCAGATTTCATCTTTTTCCAACCTTCTATGGCGATTTATTTCCTTCCTAATAAAAAATCTCATGTCAGCGAGTGACACGAGACTCCGGCGTACCGGCTTTTAGATAGAATATACAAACTATTCCGATAAGTCAAGTTGTTTTTAAAGAGCGCGCCCAAGCCGCGATGTCTTGAATATCTTCGGGTTTTGTCCGGCAGCAGCCGCCAATCAGCTTCGCCCCTTTTTCATACCATGTGCGGGCACTCGCTCCATAAGGTTCGGTACATGCTGCGCCGTTCCACGTTTTTGTTTTCGGGTCATATTGTTCGCCTGAATTCGGGTAGGCGATGATCGGTTTTGATGTGTGCGTTTTTAACTCCTCTATCAAGGAAGGGATATGCTGAAGCGGCGTGCAGTTGATGCCGATCGCTGCAATTTGGCGGTGCTCATCAAGCCATGATGCGCAGTCAGCGGCAGGTGTTCCGTCACTGATGTGCAGGCCGTCTTTTGCACTGAAGCTGATCCACGCATACGTTTCAGGAAATTCCTTCAGGAGCCGCACAATCGCTTTTGCTTCGGCCAGACAAGGAATCGTCTCGCATGCCAAAACATCAGCCCCGGCCTCGATCAGCGCCTTCATGCGGGGGCGATGAAATTCAATCAGTTCATCTTCTGAGATTCCATAGTTGCCGCGATACTCAGAGCCGTCCGCAAGATAAGCGCCATAAGGGCCTACAGATGCCGCAATGATCGGTTTTGGCCGATTCAGACGGTTCTCTTCAAGCGCCCAAAATTCATCACGTGCTTCAGCTGCGATGCTGACGGACATCTCGATGAGCCGGCGAGCTTCCGCTTCGCTCAGCCCGCGTGCGGCAAAGCCTTCAAATGTCGACTGATAGCTGGCGGTGATCGCACAGTCAGCGCCTGCCGCGAAATAATCAGTATGAACTTGTTTAATCAGGTCTGGCTCTTCCATCAGGATTTTTGCCGACCACAGACTGTCGTTCAAATCACAGCCCTTGCGTTCCAGCTCGGTCGCCATGGCGCCGTCTAGCACAATAAGCGGGTATGTATCTAGTATGTGTTGGATAGGATTCATAGAATGTATCGATGCCTTCTTTCAGATTTTTTTGAAAAGGATATGAAAATCGTAATGGTGGCTTACGGGTTTGTCAATAAACGCAAAAAGAGGAGGGTGTTCAGCCCATATGTCTGAACACCCTTTTCTTATGATATTTGTTTGTTATGTGTGTCAGCCTTTGTATCAGAAAGCGGCCAGCACTCAATGCCATTATGGTTTTTGAGCACATCTTTATAAAAGACCGGATCTTTGCCTGCTTTTTTCTGGCGTGTATAGTCTTTCAGCGCCGTAAAAACGACCTTCGATAATAAGAAAATCGCGATTAAATTTACGACGACCATCAAACCCATGAACAAATCAGCCAGATCCCAGACGAGCTGGACTTTGGCAACACAGCCAAAGACAATCATCGCCAGCACGCCGATACGGTAGACAAAAATCAGTTTTTTGCTTTTGTTCAAAAAGCCGATATTGGTTTCGCCATAATAATAGTTTCCGATTAAAGCACAGAATCCGAATATCAAAATCAGAATAGCGAGAAAGCCTGATGCCCACGATCCGACATGGGAGCTGAGAGAGGCTTGTGTCAACGCGATTCCGCTCAGTCCCGGAGTATGATAGGCATCCGAAAACAGAATGATAAAAGCAGTGCTTGTACAAATGACCAGCGTATCCGTAAGCACACCCAAAGCTTGAATCAGCCCCTGTTTAACAGGATGGCTTGTCGTTGCGGTGGCAGCGGCATTCGGTGCGCTTCCCATTCCTGCTTCGTTTGAAAAGATTCCACGTCTGACACCCTGCATTAACGCTGCACCCAAAGCGCCGCCGGCGGCCTGGTCAACACCAAATGCATTTTTCACGATAAGTGCAATCACGTCCGGCAGTTGCGTAATGTTGGTGAAAATCACGAAAAACGCAACTCCGATATACAGGACAGCCAATACGACGACAATGGATTCAGCCAGCTTCGCAATGCGTTTTACACCGCCGAAAATAATCGTGCCGAACACAGCAATTAAAATGAGTCCTAATGTCAGGCGGTTTGTGCCGAACGCATTTTCAAAGGCGAGACTGACTGTATTTGATTGGACCGAGTTAAAGACAATACCGAACGACAAGGTGATTAAAACGGCGAACAGCGCGCCCATCCACCTTTTGTTCAGCCCTTTTTCCATGTAATACGCCGGCCCGCCGCGGAAGCCGTTTGCATCTTTTACCTTATAAATCTGTGCCAGTGTGCTTTCCACAAAGCTTGATGCTGATCCGATAATGGCGATAATCCACATCCAGAAGATTGCACCTGGCCCGCCGAGTGCAATGGCGATGGCAATGCCCGTAATATTTCCCGTTCCGACACGGGCCGCCATGCTGATGCAAAAGGCTTGAAATGGAGAAATGCTGTTTTTCGACCGGGAAGCGGCACCTTCTCTTAATACCCTGACCATTTCCTTCAGCATACGAACCTGCAAAAACTTAAGCCTGAACGTAAAATAGATTCCCAGAGAAAGGAGCAATACAATTAATAGCTTTGACCATAATAGATCATTTGCGATCCCGACGATATGTTCCAGGATTTGCTGCATACAATCACCTCTTTTTTTAATGTTTAAAAAATACTAAGCTCCCACTCTTGAGCCATGTGTTTCAGCAGCATACCGCCAGTGAGGCTGTTGCCGTATTCATCAATGGCAGGCCCGTAAATGCCGATGCCACATCCAGATTGAAAAGGCTGTTCTCGTCTGGCGCTTGGAGGAACGAGAGCCATGATGCCGCCGGAAACGCCGCTTTTGGCCGGCACGCCGACAAACGCCGCATATTTGCCTGAAGCGTTGTACATGCCGCACGTCAGCATTAATGCCTTGGCCAATTTTGCCACGTCCTTTGGAATCACCTGCTGGCGGCGAATCGGATGATAGCCGTCATGGGCAAGGATCAGGCCGATCAATGCGATGTCTTCTGTAGTGCCCTCCATGGCGCATTGCTTCAAGTAAACCTCAAGCGTTTCTTCTACATCTGCTTCTAAAAAGTTTGTTTCTTTTAAATAGTAGGCCAGCGCTCGGTTGCGGTGCGCGGTTTCCCATTCAGATTGGAACACTTCCTCATGAATTCTCGGCCGTTTTCCTATTAAAGTTTCCATTACCGAGTTAAGAAACTCGAGCTTATCGTGGGCCGACTCTCCCGGAAGAAGCGATGCGATGGTGAGGGCGCCTGCGTTGATCATAGGATTAAACGGCTTTCCCGGCTTGTTGATTTCGAGCCGAATGATTGAATTAAAAGCGTCGCCTGTCGGCTCGACATCTACGCGGTCGAGTACATAGGAAATGCCGCGGCTCATGCAGGCGGCGATAAAGCTGATCACTTTTGAAATGCTTTGCAGGGTAAAAGGGACGTTCCAATCGCCGGCATGTATCATTGTTCCGTCAGGCTCCAATATACAAATGCCGAGCTGTGAGTCATTGACTTTTCCTAAAGCGGGGATATAGTTTGCACTTTGTCCATTGGCGGCAAAGGGGCGATAGTGCTCAACCCAATGATGCAGCTGTGCTGCCGGGTCTTTTTCTGTCAAGGGCTCTTTTATCAACTCTTTCATCGAATTCCTCCTCACTGTTTTTCTTCTTTAAGGACTGAGGTTTATCAAAACGAAGACTGAAGGGGCATTAAACGCTTTCATAAAAGCGGAAGGTATATTTACTGTATAATGGCGACTACAGAATCATACAAAATACGACAAAAAATTTTTGAAAATAAGCCGTAAGATTTATAAAAATCTCATGTTCTGGGTCAAAAGAAATTTGCAGGTTTTCTGCCGTTTCCCCAAAATAAAAGCGAGGATGTGATCATCATAAAACTGGAACGTTTTTTTGAAAAAGACGGATATATACTGGCCCTCATGCTGATTACGGTGCCGTTGGCCGGTGAATTGAAATTTTATCCTCTCAATGAGGAATTCAGGATCAGCTTTGGCGCACCGGCTTTTTTCTTCTTCTTATCGCTGCTGCGGCATGTGCCTGCTGTGCTGCCGGGTCTTCTGACGGGAGCGGCAGTTTTTGTTTTTCGCGTTTTTCTGGAACTATGGGGCGGGGGTCACGATGGACTGGTTCCGATTCTCTATGAACAAGCGTCCGGCTTTTTCTTTTATATGACTTATGCCTGTCTGTTTTACATATTAAAGGCCAATCGTTTTCGAGAACGGCCGATTATGCTCGGTTTCATCGGGTTTATGATTGAAATTGTGTCAGATTGTGTCGAGCTTGCTGTGCAGTTTCTCCTTTTTCATACGGTTGTCACGCCTGCGAAAATCACGGATATCGCGGTGATTGCGGTTTCTCACACATTTATCGTGATGAGCTTTTATAGTGTGCTGAAGCTGTATGAGACGCAATCGAGAGAAAAACAGACAAGGCGGCAGCATGAGCACATGCTGATGATCGTTTCAAATTTATACGAAGAAACGGTACATTTAAAAAAGACGCTGAAAACGACAGAGCAAGTGACGAACGATTCATACCAGCTCTATCGGGAAGTGAAGGGCAAGGATGATCAGCTCAGCGGCAGAATCCTGAGACTGGCCGGAGAGATTCATGAAGTGAAAAAGGACAACCAGCGGATATTCGCAGGGCTTTCAAAACTGATTTCGAATGAGAGTTTAAGGGATTATATGAAGGCTTCTGATTTGCTGCAGCTTGTGATTCGAATGAATGTAAAGTACGCTGAAGCACTAGGGAAAGAGATTGATTTTGACTGCTCGATAGAAGGGGAGCATGACGATTATCACGTATTTATCGTGCTTTCGATCGTAAATAATCTAACGGCAAATGCGGTTGAGGCAATGGGAGAAGAGGGAATGATCAGCCTGAGGCTCCGTAAGCCAAAAGAGAGTATGGTAGAATTCCAGGTGGAAGACAATGGCCCCGGCATTTCTGAGAAAATCGGAGACATTGTGTTTGACCCGGGTTTTACTTCAAAATATGACGAATTTGGCACCCCTTCTACGGGTATCGGACTTTCCTACGTAAAGGAAATCGTGACAGAGCTAGAAGGGGAAATCACGTTTGATAATCAGCAGCGGGGAGTGGTGTTTGCCATCAGGCTGCCTGTTCGGCATTTGATTCAGAAAGGGTGAACCGAAAGCTATGCGTTTTTTTATTGCGGATGATGACCGTGCGGTACGGTCGATTTTAAGGCAGATCATTGAGGATGACGATCTCGGGGAAGTGACTGGTGAAGCGGAAGACGGAAGCCAAGTGGAAGGGCATATGCTGCAATTTAAGCAGATTGATATTTTATTAATTGATCTGTTAATGCCCGGACGGGACGGCATTGAGACGATTCGCCAGCTTCAGGATACGTACTCAGGAAAGATCGTAATGATCTCTCAAGTGGAAGCGAAGGAAATGGTCGGAGAAGCGTACTCGCTCGGCATCGAATATTTTATCCATAAGCCGATTAACCGCATTGAAATTGTCACGGTTCTCCAAAAGGTGAAGGAACGGATCGACCTTGAGCACTCGATAGGGGATATTCAGCACTCTTTAAGCCGGCTTGTCAACCGGACTGAACGGAAAGCGCGTCCTCCGCACAAAAATGACAGCGGCATAAAAGAAGCAGGAACTTTCCTATTGTCCGAGCTTGGCATGATGGGAGAAGGCGGCGCACATGATCTCATGGCGGTGCTTCAGTATTTAGCAGAGCATGAGAAATCCGAGCCATACGAAAAACATATCCCTTCTCTAAAACAAATCTTCATCCAAGTAGCGGAACGAAAGCTGGGGGCAGGGGCATCTGAAACGGAGATCAATCGCGAAATGAAAGCCTCCGAGCAGCGCATCCGCAGAGCGATTATCCATTCGCTGCACCATTTTGCTTCACTGGGCACCACTGATTTTTCGAATCCGAAATTTGAAACCTATGCATCGAAATTCTTTGATTTTCCGGTTGTCAGCCAGAAAATGAAAGAACTCCAATCTAGGGATGCAAAACCTCTCGCCCCCGCGAAAGTGAATATGAAAAAATTCATCCACGTGTTCTTTTTGGAAGCGAAGCTTTTGCACGAGACGATGAAACAAAGAAGCATGTGACCAAAACAGCCGGCTGCCCTGGCTGTTTTTTTGATGCCAAGAATCCCGGCCGGGAAGCGGTTTACTGACTTATCTGTAAAGTTTCAGAAAATAAAGATATTGACTTATTGTTTATTTGTCTTACAATTAAACAAAAGAATATAGGGGAGGAGCGGATATAAAAGAAAAATGAATAAAAGCGCTTTCAATCAGGGGCTGTATACACAAATAACAGGAGGTTATGCTGATGAGCCGTATGAGAAAAGCACCCGCTGGAATTTTAGGTTTTCCGGTTGCACCCTTTAATACACAAGGAAAACTGGAGGAAGAAGCTCTTTTTCAAAACATTGAGTTTTTGCTGGAAGAAGGCTTGGAAGCGATTTTTATCGCTTGCGGGTCTGGTGAATTTCAATCCCTCAGCCATAAAGAATACGAGCAAATGGTGGAAGTCGCAGTCTCGGCAGCCGGAGGCAAGGTGCCGGTTTATACGGGGGTGGGCGGAAACCTCAGCACAGCGCTTGAATGGGCGCAGCTGTCAGAGAAAAAAGGTGCCGACGGCTACTTGATCCTGCCTCCGTATTTGGTGCATGGCGAACAGGAGGGGCTGTATCAGTATGCGAAAACGATTATGGAAAGCACCGACTTGAATGCAATTCTTTACCAGCGCGATAACGCCGTTCTTTCTGTTGAGCAGATCAAACGGCTGACCGAATGTGAACAGCTTGTCGGTGTGAAGGACGGGGTGGGGAATATGGATTTGAATATCAACCTCGTCTATACACTTGGCGACCGTTTAGGATGGCTCAACGGAATGCCGATGGCTGAAGTGACGATGCCGGCTTACCTGCCGATCGGGTTTCACTCCTATTCCTCAGCGATTTCAAATTATATTCCGCATATTTCCCGGATGTTCTATGATGCATTGAAAAACGGAGATGGCGAGCTGGTGAAGGAACTCTATCAGCATGTGATTCTCCCCATCAACGACATTCGCAAACAACGAAAAGGATATGCTGTATCTTTGATCAAAGCAGGCATGGAAATCATGGGATTGAATGTGAGAAATACTGCAAGACCGCCTGTAGGCCCGGTTGAAAAAGAGCATTATCAGCAATTAGAAGCGATTCTGAAGCAGGCGGTTGACCGTTTTCCGAAAAAAGCCGCCACGGTTTGATAAACAGAATAAACATGAAAGGGGCAATGGGCATGTCAGTGATCACGGAACAAAACACATATCTCAACTTTATTAATGGAGAGTGGGTTAAGTCTCAATCAGGCGATATGGTTAAGGTCGAAAACCCTGCGGATGTGAATGATATTGTCGGCTATGTACAAAATTCAACGGCAGAAGATGTGGAACGGGCTGTCGCCGCCGCCAATGAAGCCAAAACGGCTTGGAGAAAGCTGACGGGGGCCGAGCGGGGCCAATACTTATACAAAACGGCGGATATTATGGAGCAGCGCTTAGAGGAAATCGCCGTCTGTGCAACGCGTGAGATGGGGAAAACACTGCCGGAAGCGAAAGGAGAAACAGCCCGCGGGATTGCCATTCTGCGCTATTACGCCGGAGAGGGCATGCGCAAAACGGGTGACGTCATTCCGTCTACTGACAAAGACGCGCTCATGTTTACCACCCGTGTTCCGCTCGGTGTAGTCGGCGTGATTTCTCCGTGGAACTTCCCGGTGGCAATTCCGATTTGGAAAATGGCGCCGGCATTGGTATACGGAAATACCGTTGTCATCAAACCGGCGACAGAAACTGCCGTGACATGCGCGAAGATTATTGCCTGCTTTGAGGAAGCGGGGCTGCCGGCAGGGGTCATCAATTTGGTGACAGGCCCGGGTTCTGTTGTCGGGCAGGGGCTTGCTGAGCATGACGGGGTAAACGCCGTTACGTTTACCGGTTCAAATCAAGTCGGGAAAATCATCGGGCAGGCCGCTTTAGCGAGAGGAGCCAAATACCAGCTTGAAATGGGCGGCAAAAACCCGGTTATCGTAGCCGATGACGCTGATCTTGAAGCTGCGGCTGAAGCTGTCATTACGGGTGCCTTCCGTTCAACCGGCCAGAAGTGCACTGCGACAAGCCGTGTCATCGTGCAAAGCGGAATTTACGGCCGCTTTAAAGAAAAACTGCTTCAGCGCACAAAGGATATTACGATCGGAGACAGCTTAAAAGAGGATGTCTGGATGGGGCCGATCGCCAGCAAAAATCAGCTTGATAACTGCCTGTCGTACATTGAGAAAGGCAAACAGGAAGGCGCTTCTCTTTTGATTGGAGGAGAAAAGCTGGAGAACGGAAAGTACCAAAACGGCTATTTTGTTCAGCCCGCCATCTTTGACAATGTGACATCTGAGATGACGATTGCCCAAGAGGAAATTTTCGGTCCGGTGATTGCTTTGATGAAGGTGAATACGATGGAGGAGGCGCTGGACATTGCCAATGACGTGAAATTCGGCTTAAGCGCATCTATTTTTACGCAAAACATCGGCCGAATGCTCTCATTCGTTGATGATATTGACGCCGGTCTTGTCCGGATTAACGCAGAAAGCGCTGGTGTTGAGCTTCAGGCGCCTTTTGGCGGAATGAAGCAGTCGAGCTCCCACTCCCGCGAACAGGGTGAGGTAGCGAAGGACTTTTTCACGGCGATCAAAACCGTTTTTGTGAAGCCATAATGGTGCTGGGGAAGAGGCGGATGTCTCTTTCCCGGCTTTATCACAGCCAGCATATGATTCTCTACTTTGAAAAGGAGAAGATACTATGAAAAAAGACTATGCGAATGTTTCACCGGCGGACAAAAAAACGTCTGTGCGCTGGTTCATCGTTTTTATGCTGTTTCTTGTGACCTCTATTAACTATGCTGATCGGGCGACGCTTTCCATCACCGGGGATTCCGTCCAGCATGATCTGGGATTGGACTCGGTCGCCATGGGATATGTCTTTTCTGCTTTTGGCTGGGCCTATGTCATCGGGCAGCTTCCCGGCGGCTGGCTGCTGGACCGCTTTGGTTCAAAGACTGTTATTGCATTAAGCATCTTTTTCTGGTCGTTTTTTACACTGCTGCAAGGGGCGATTGGCTTTTTCTCCGCCGGCACAGCGATTATCCTGCTGTTTGCACTGCGTTTTTTGGTCGGCTTGTCTGAAGCGCCTTCATTTCCCGGAAACGGCAGAGTTGTTGCCTCGTGGTTCCCAAGCTCCGAGCGCGGGACCGCTTCAGCCTTTTTTAATTCAGCTCAATACTTCGCAATCGTCATTTTTTCTCCTTTAATGGGCTGGCTCACCCACTCTTTCGGCTGGCATTCTGTCTTTGTTGTCATGGGTGCAGCGGGTATTCTCCTGGCTGTCATCTGGCTAAAAACGGTGTACGAACCGAAAAAACATCCGAAGGTCAACGAAGCCGAGCTTGCGTATATCGAACAGGGCGGCGGGCTGATCTCCATGGATGACAGTAAAAGCAAGCAAGAAACAGAATCGAAATGGCCGTATATCAAACAGCTGTTAACGAACCGCATGCTGATTGGCGTGTACATCGCGCAATATTGCATTACGACTCTCACCTATTTCTTTCTCACATGGTTTCCGGTATATTTGGTTCAGGCCCGCGGCATGTCTATCCTTGAGGCAGGGTTTGTTGCTTCTCTGCCGGCGCTGTGCGGATTTGCCGGCGGTGTGCTTGGGGGCATCGTGTCAGACATCTTACTCAAAAAAGGCCGTTCGCTCACCTTTGCTAGAAAAGCGCCAATCATTGCCGGCATGCTGCTGTCTTGCAGTATGATTGTCTGCAACTATACAGATTCAGCGTGGCTTGTCGTTGTTATTATGTCGCTCGCGTTTTTTGGAAAAGGCTTCGGCGCACTGGGCTGGGCTGTCGTGTCGGACACGTCTCCGAAAGAGTGTGCAGGATTAAGCGGCGGTTTGTTCAACACTTTCGGAAATATTGCCTCAATTACAACACCGATTATTATCGGATACATCGTGAATGCGACAGGATCTTTTAATGGCGCGCTCGTGTTTGTCGGTGCTAACGCGGTTGCGGCGATCCTCAGCTATTTGCTGCTGGTCGGGCCGATCAAACGGGTCGTGTTAAAGAAACAAGAGCAAGATCCCGATCAATCATTGCCGGTCTAATATTTATGAAAGCGCTTTAAAAAAGGAGGATAAGACATGAGTTCATCCATACAAGAGCAGGTTCAAAAAGAAAAAAGTTCGAATATTCCTTCAATTATAGAGATGAAGGTGATCCCTGTTGCGGGACATGACAGCATGCTGCTGAATCTGAGCGGCGCGCACAGCCCATTTTTCACTAGGAATATCGTGATTTTAACCGACAACAGCGGAAATCAGGGTGTCGGCGAGGTGCCTGGCGGTGAACACATCCGTCGCACGCTGGAGCTGGCTGTGCCGCTTGTTATCGGAAAATCCATTGGCGCCTACCAGTCGATATTGCAAACGGTCAGAAAGCAGTTTGCTGATCAGGACAGGGGAGGTCGCGGCATTCAGACGTTTGATTTGCGTACCACGGTGCATGCCGTCACAGCGCTGGAAGCCGCTTTGTTAGATTTGCTTGGAAAGTTCCTTCAGGAACCGGTCGCGGCTTTGCTGGGCGAAGGGAAGCAGCGTGATGAAGTGAAAATGCTCGGCTACCTCTTTTACATCGGCGACCGAAAGCGGACGGCCCTGCCGTATCAAAGCGATGAGCAGTCAGATTGTGCATGGTTCCGTCTCCGCCATGAGGAAGCGCTGACGCCGGAGGCTATTGTGCGTCTTGCCGAATCCGCGCAGGAGCGTTACGGCTTTCAGGATTTCAAGCTGAAAGGCGGGGTGCTGCCGGGAGAGGATGAAATGGAAGCCGTCACCGCATTATCGAAACGTTTTCCAGAGGCAAGGATCACCCTTGATCCGAATGGGGCGTGGTCATTAGAGGAAGCCATTTCCTTATGCAAAGGAAAGCAAGATGTGCTCGCGTATGCGGAAGATCCGTGCGGGGATGAAAACGGCTACTCCGCCCGTGAAGTGATGGCTGAGTTCCGCCGCGCGACAGGGCTTCCGACCGCGACAAATATGATTGCGACCGACTGGCGGGAAATGGGCCACGCGATTCAGCTTCACGCGGTGGATATTCCGCTGGCGGATCCTCATTTTTGGACGATGCAAGGTTCCGTGCGGGTTGCGCAAATGTGCCATGATTGGGGTTTGACATGGGGCTCCCACTCCAACAACCACTTTGACATCTCCCTTGCAATGTTTACCCATGTGGCGGCTGCGGCTCCGGGACGCATCACGGCAATTGATACCCATTGGATCTGGCAGGACGGGCAGCGGTTAACAAAGCAGCCTTTTGAGATTGCTGCTGGCTGTATGAAGGTGCCAAATAAGCCTGGTCTTGGCGTCGATATTGATATGGAACAAGTGGAAAAAGCGCATGACCTCTATCGAAACATGAATTTAGGCGCACGGAATGATGCGATCCCTATGCAGTTTCTGATCAGCAACTGGGAGTTTGACCGAAAACGCCCGTGCCTTGTGCGATAAGTTTGATTGTAAATATTGTCATCTCAGCTATTTTGTCTTACAATTGAACAACTGAAGGGAGAGTTGTTCGTGTACGAAGGTTTAGAAGATCTGAAAGTCGATACAGTCAATCGGAAAACGTTAGCCAAGCAGGTCATTGAACGGATTGTCCATTTATTATCGAGCGGACAGTTAAAGGCCGGTGACAAATTGCCGACAGAAATGGAACTCATGGACATTTTGCATGTCAGCAGGCCGGTGCTTCGCGAGGCCCTCAGCTCACTAGAGACACTGGGTGTGATTACGAGGAAAACCCGCGGCGGCACGTATTTCAACGATAAAATCGGCATGCAGCCATTTTCCGTCATGCTTGCCTTGGCGACTGATAATCTTCCGGCGATTATTGAAGCGCGGATGGCGTTAGAACTCGGACTTGTAACGATTGCCGCGGAAAAAATCAATGAGGATGAGCTTCAGCGTTTGCAGAAGACAATCGACGATATCGCCAACAGCACTGACAATCTTTATGGTGAAGCAGATAAAGAATTCCATCGAATTATAGCGTTAAGTGCCAATAATCCCGTTGTCGAAGGGATGATTCAATCCCTGCTGATCACCCATGCGAAAATTGACAGCCAGATTCCGTACAGGGAGAGAGATGTAACGGTCGAATACCACAAAAAAATCTATGACGCTCTTGCCAAAAGAGACCCGTACAAAGCGCATTACCACATGTATGAGCATTTGAAATTTGTCCGTGACAAAATTCTGAAGGGTATAGATGTTCAATAATTGTAGAGACAGCCGCAGTTGGAACGTAAGATCTGCGGCTTTTTTTGAACTGATTTAGAAAGCGTTTACTAAGATATGAGGAGTGATTTTCTGATGGCGATGAACCTCAGGCAGAACCAAGCGCCCCTTTACATCAAAGTGAATGACACAGATAACACGGCGATTATTGTCAATGACGGAGGACTGCCAAAGGGCACTGTTTTTTCATGCGGCCTTGTACTTGAAGAGGATGTCCCCCAAGGCCATAAGGTGGCCTTAACCGACCTGAATCAAGGGGATGAGATTGTCCGTTACGGAGAGGTGATCGGGTTTGCTGATGAGACGATCAAACGCGGGAGCTGGATTCGGGAAGACCTAGTGAGAATGCCCGCTCCCCCGGATTTAGATGATCTTCCACTTGCAAACAGAGTGGCCAAACCGCAGCCCCCTCTTGAAGGCTACACGTTTGAAGGATATCGAAATCCGGACGGCAGTGCGGGGACAAAAAATATTCTTGGGATTACCACAAGTGTTCAATGTGTCGTTGGCGTTTTGGATTATGCGGTCAAACGGATAAAAGAAGAGCTGCTGCCGAAATATCCAAATGTCGATGATGTTGTGCCGCTGCATCATCAATACGGCTGCGGTGTGGCGATCAATGCGCCGGACGCTGTTATTCCGATCCGCACGATTCAAAATCTCGCGAAGCATCCGAACTTCGGCGGAGAAGTAATGGTCATCGGATTGGGATGTGAAAAGCTCCTCCCGGAAAGAATTGCCTCCGAAAATGATGATGACATTCTATCGCTCCAGGATCACCGAGGTTTTGCGGCGATGATCCAATCCATTTTGGAAATGGCGGAGGAACGGTTAATCAGGCTGAACAGCAGAACCCGGGTGTCATGCCCTGTTTCGGATCTGGTTATCGGCCTGCAATGCGGCGGCAGTGATGCGTTTTCCGGCGTGACGGCGAACCCTGCCGTGGGGTATGCCGCTGATTTATTGGTTCGCGCAGGTGCAACGGTTTTGTTTTCAGAGGTGACAGAGGTGAGGGATGCGATTCATTTATTAACGCCGCGGGCTGTCAGTGAAGAGGTCGGACATTCGCTGATTAAAGAGATGAAGTGGTATGACCGCTATCTTGGGCGGGGGGAGGCGGACCGAAGCGCGAATCCTTCGCCAGGCAACAAAAAAGGCGGATTATCCAATGTGGTGGAAAAAGCGTTAGGCTCGGTAGCCAAATCAGGCACAAGCCCTATCTCCGGCGTGCTTGGCCCAGGCGAAAAGGCAGAGCAAAAAGGCCTGCTGTTCGCGGCGACACCGGCAAGCGATTTTGTGTGCGGAACTCTCCAGCTGGCGGCAGGAATGAATCTGCAGGTGTTTACGACAGGAAGGGGAACACCGTACGGCTTGGCTGCTGCACCGGTGCTGAAAGTATCAACAAGGCATTCCTTATCAGAGCATTGGGCGGATTTAATCGATATCAATGCCGGACGAATTGCAACAGGTGAAGCCAGTATAGAAGACGTAGGCTGGGAGATCTTTAGGACGATTCTGGATGTGGCGAGCGGCCGCAAGCAAACGTGGGCAGACCGTTGGGGCCTTCATAATGATTTGTGCTTGTTTAATCCCGCCCCAGTGACTTGAATCATTGTTCTAGAAGATCGAAATTGGAATATGATAATCTACGTATAAAGAACGGAGGGGTTACCGCATGGCATTCATGAGATTCCGATTGAAACGAATTCAATAGTGAACGACTCTCGCCTGAATGCGGAGAATCGGGATGGATCTGCCTATGTATAGCCCTTATACTTTGTCATAAAAGAGGGTGGCGATGCTGCCCCTCTTTTTTGTGCCTTTCACACATCCCTTCTCTCTATGGCAGGCGGAACATGGGAAAGGGGAAAGAAGATGACAAACCAAAATGAGAAACAGCTTATTCATGAGATTGTGGCACTTGCACGCAACCAGGGGCTGGCGGTTCACTCCGAAAACGCGCAATTGAATGAAACGGGAATGGATTTTCAAGTTGTATTTGCCAAGGACGACACAGGTATGCCGTGGGTGCTGCGAAAGCCGCGGCGAGATGATGTTGTGGAAAGAGCAGCTTCAGAAGGCAGAACGCTTGCCTTTCTCCGGACAATTCTTACAGCTGATGTGCCGGATTGGAGAATTCATACACCGGAATTGATCGCTTACCCTATGTTAAAAGGAACGCCGGCTGCCGGGATTGATTTGGAACAGAAACAGTATGTATGGAATATGAATCATCATCCGCCGTCAGACCATTTTATACGGACACTTGCCAAGATACTGGCTGAATTACATGGAGTGAACCCAGCAGACGCTGGCCAATCTGGTATAAACGTGATGAGTCCGGAAGAAGTCAGGCGAAACACAGCTGAATCTATGGATGACGTAAAGAACACGCTTGGAGTGTCTGAACAGCTTTGGCAAAGATGGCAAACATGGATAAATGATGATGCATACTGGCCAGGTTTCTCCGTGCTGATACACGGCGATCTCCATCCGCCGCATATCCTTATCAATCAAAACGAACACGTTACAGGCCTTCTGGATTGGACAGAAGCAAAGGTCGCCGATCCAGCCAAAGATTTTATCTTTTATCAAATGCTGTTCGGGGAAGAGGAAACCGCGCGTTTGCTTGAATACTATCATCAAGCAGGCGGCCGCATATGGGCAAAAATGCAGGAACACATCTCAGAGATGCAGGCGGCATATCCGCTGGAAGTTGCCAAATTTGCTCTGCAGACACAGCAGGAGGAGCACATCAATATGGCACTGGAAGAACTTGGCGTAAAAAATCGGATTAAAAATTGACTCTATAAATTAACAGAGTATTATAACATTTAGTAACAAAAGAACGGATCAACAATCGTGAGGAAGAGTAAGTACGCATCAGTGTGGGGGTTCAGAGAGTCGGTGGCAGGTGTGAATCGACCCTCCCCTGATGCCGAATGGGCTTCTGAATTGCTTTGCTGAACGGATAGTAGGCGATGCCGGGATTCTCTCCCCGTTACCAAGAGAGAGTATCGAAACGGATGTTTTCTGTACTGAGAGTGAACGGCTGTATAGCTGTTAATAAAGGTGGTACCGCGAGACCCTCGTCCTTTGCATAGGACGGGGGTTTTTTGTGTCTTAAAGGAGGTGACGGCCAATGGATGATGGCTGGTGGTGCATAACAGATGAAGAGGAAAGGAGGATGTCAAATGGTTATTGCAACAGATGATCTTGAGGCCGCATGTCCCAAATGTGAAAGATCGGGAGAAATCGAAGGAACACCTTGCCCGGCCTGCAGCGGGAAAGGTGTTATTCTGACGGCTCAAGGATATACGCTTCTGGATTTTATCCAAAAGCATTTAAATAAGTAAAGGAGAATAGCTGAGCTGAGATGAGATTAGAAGAGCAGAGTAAGCTTCGCGAGGCCGCAGCAGGTACGGTTTTTTTGTTGATCGGAACGGTTTGTTTTGCGTCTAAGTCAATTTGGATTAAATGGGCTTACCAAATGGGTGCTGAGCCAGATGCCGTGCTACTATACAGGCAGCTGATGGCTGTTCCGCTGTTTTGGCTGATTTTTTTGATATACCGTCCACCAATGCCAGACGGTAAGAAAAAAGGAGACCTATGGAAGGCTTGTGGGGCGGGAGTGTTTTGTTTTTTTCTGTCTCCCTTGCTTGATTTTATTGGGCTGAACCATGTATCCGCAATGGTTGAACGTATATTGCTGATGAGCTGTCCGTTGTTTGTGTTTGGATTCACCACGTGTCGTGACCTGAAAATGGGTTCAATTCAGGACCTTTTCGCCATGCTGGCGGTCATGTTCGGCCTTTTCTTTGCGCTCGGAGGCTGGAATGCTGAGCTTTTTCAGGCGAATAGCATTGGAGCTGTATTGATTTTGTTGTCTTCGGCAGTCTATGCTGGTTATCTTGTCCTTTCCGGGCATCTCGTCCATCAAATCGGCGGCATCCGTCTCAATGCATACGGGATGACGGCAGCAGGAGCGGCCATGATGCTTTACACAGGCATTAAGGCGGCGATCGGCATGAATACGCCAATGACAGCATATCCGCTTGCTGTGTACGGTTTATTTGTGTTCATCGCAGTCGTCTCTACTGTGATTCCATTTGTGCTGATGCTTGAGGGCATAAAACGAATCGGGGCACTGCGAGCTGCCAGTATTTCAATGGCAGGGCCTGTCCTGACGATTTTCTTTGGAGCCTTATTTCTTGGTGAGCGGCTCCAGCTTACTCAAACCATTGGATGCGCAGCCGTATTTATTATCATAACGGGCATGGAATATAGAAAACTGAAAACAGGTAAAAATGAATAATTTTTGTAAAACACACACGTTTTTCAATTACAATAAATGTAATCACGTGTGTGTGTTTTGATTTTTCAAAGGTTAGGTGAGAAGATGCAGCGCATATTGCTTGTAGAAGACGACCACTCTATCGGTGAAAAGGTAAAAATGGCGGTTTTCGCTTTTGGCGCCGCTGGAACCAGTTTGGTTCCCATCTTTTTTGGGATGCGTAAACACTCAGTTCCGGCGACCATCATTTCGTCTGTAGTGATTGTGATGCTCATCAGTTCAACAAACCCCGGTTTCTCCATATCGTCTGTTGTGTATATCCCATTATCTTTGGCGGCATTCGGTTTGTTTTTTTCCTACATGGCGATCAGGAACGCGGACAAGCAGGATGCGTAAACAAAGGCACCCAATATGTAAAAACGGCCGATGCTGTCAGCACCGGCCCTCCCGTTATGAATCTGTTCTTGTTTCAAGATAATGCTTCTTGCCAATCTCTTTGCTCATCATATAGAAATGGAAGCAATATTCACCGATTGCCATGGCGATTGCACCGAATAAAGCTGCCAATGCAACTTCACCGCCAGTCATCCCCATAGAAAGCGGCATGCCCATCAGCCAAATGACAAGAAAGGCCAGACCGAAATCAGCCAAAGTCGCAATCATATTATTCCATCTTGGCAATACATAAAGATCGCCCAGCAAATATGAAATAATTCCTAACACAAGTGTCATTAAGATCGTATCACCAAACGTGAAACCAAAGCCCAGGCCAAGCACCAGATACAGCACAATAATTGTCATAATACCTTTAATCGCGAGCGCTTTCACATGTGTCATTCTAAAGTTCCTCCTTCTGTCATTTATTTGTTATGTATGATTCCTCAAATGCAGAAAGTTAAACCTTATATTGTGTTTTTATTGTCCGTATAAAAGGAGTGAATCGTTTGTATGAAAGGCAAGATGTTCACGGTGATGATGATGTTTATGCTTTTCGGAGGCGGGTGCAGGCCTGCTGAAGAGCCGGTATCAACTGCTCATTCTGCAAAAAACAAAGCCTACAATATTCATGAGCGTTTTATTGAAGCGGAGCGTGAATTCGGAACCGAATTGTTTAAAAGCATGTCAGATAAAGATGTAATGGACAATTTGTTAATCTCCCCATACAGCTTGCAGCAGCTGCTGGTAATGACTGCAAATGGAGCGGAGGGAAACACATTAAAAGAAATCAAAGCTGCTTTATATTTATCAGGTCTTCATGACAGCAGCATCAATGAGTCATCGCTGGCGCTTATGAAAAGATTCGAGTCTTTGCCTGAAGGTGATCTCCTGACGGCCAATGCAGTATGGACAAGCCTTGAACCCAGATCTGGCTTTAAACAAACGCTTAAACAATTCTACTCTGGGAGTGTCTTCAAGATGGATGGCAATATTCAGACTGCAAAGAACTCAATCAACCAGTGGACAGCACAGCAAACAAAAGGTCATATTGACGACATAGCGGATCGTCTTTCACCAGAAGCTGTTTCGCTTTTGGTAAACGCCGTCTACTTTCAAGAAAAGTGGTCGCTGCCGTTTGACCGGCAGTTGACGGCTGAGGAGCATTTTCTTCTGCCTGACGGCTCTTCCAAAAAACTGCCGATGATGAGGCAGTCTGCACGCCTTGCTTATTTAGAAAATGAACTGCTCCAAGCAGTCAAGCTTCCATATGAAGATCAGCAGCTTTCTTTCACTTTATTTCTGCCGAAGATAAAGCCGGCTTCTTTCTTGTCTCTCTTCACGTATCAAAACATAAAAGCATGGGACACCGCATTTCAGCCAAAAACAGTGAAGCTGAGCCTGCCCCGTTTTACGCTGAAAGGAAAGTATAACGTAAAACATGCTCTTCGCGATATGGGGATGAAATCCGTCTTTTCTGATGCTGACTTTTCCAGAATGTTTACTGAAGGCCGCGGTGTTTCAATCGATGATGTAAATCATCATACGTTTATCAAGGTGGATGAAGCAGGAGCCGAGGCTGCAGCTGCCTCGACAGCAGAAATTGTTGAGTCGGCAGCGCTCGCGCCAGATGTTATCTTGACGGCGAACCGCCCATTCTTCTTCGCCATCACAGATGAACAAACAACTAGCCTTTTGTTTTTAGGCTTTTTCGCAAATCCGAATGAATAAATTTATAAACTTCATCCTGTCCCCCCGTCATCACTTTTGAAGTAATGAAATATGATGAAAGGAGATTAAGGGGAGGTGACGTGATGGCGGTCGTGAGAGCAACGAGTGCGGATGTCGATTTGCTGGCAAGGCTGCTCAGAGCTGAAGCGGAAGGCGAAGGCAAGCAGGGGATGCTGCTTGTCGGCAACGTGGGAATTAATCGGCTGCGGGCGAATTGCTCAGATTTTAAAGGCCTCCGCACCATTAGGCAGATGATTTTTCAGCCGCACGCGTTTGAGGCTGTGACTCATGGATATTTTTATCAAAGAGCTCGGGATAGCGAGCGTGCCCTTGCACGGCGGTCGATTAATGGTGAAAGACGCTGGCCGGCAAAATTTAGTTTGTGGTACTTCAGGCCGGAGGGAGACTGTCCAGCCCAGTGGTATAACCAGCCGTTTGTGGCCAGATTTAAGTCTCACTGCTTTTATCAGCCGACGGCCGAGACGTGTGAAAATGTATATAACACATTTTAGAGACAGGACGCCGTTCACATTGAACGGTGTTTTTCTTTTGAAAAGAGATGCTATGGAAAATCTTCCTGTGAGAGAATCGAAGAAAAAAGAGCTGACGGAGATGACAGAATGGCCACAATTGATTTGCAAAAGAAAAGTGTAAAGATCGTACTGGAAAAAAAGCAATTAACGAAGGTGACGGCTCGTGTCGGATTGGTGCTTGATATTACGGGTTCAATGAGAACGCTCTATAAAAATGGGACGGTTCAAAACGTGGTGGAGCGGATTTTGGCGGTGGCTGACCAGTTTGATGATAACGGTTTGCTGGATGTATGGGTGTATGATAGTGAATTCTCCCGATTAAAGCCAGTCTCTGAAAAAGATTTTTCTGGATATGTCGATCTGAAATTTTGAATAATGACCATTTGCATAAATTCGGAAGAAATGATGAGCCGCCGGTTATGAAAGACGTACTGCGCAAATATGTCGTGGAGGAACCGAGTCCCTATCCCGCTTTCATCGTTTTTATCAATGACGGAGGCTGTAAAAAGTCGATCAAACCGATCATTGAAGCATCCTCTGATAAATCGGTGTTCTGGCAGTTTGTCGGCGTCGGAAACGGAAACTGCGATTTTCTCCATACATTGGATACGTTAGAAGAGCGTGTCGTGGATAACACGAACTTCCTGCATATCGAAGAGATTGACCGCATTTCTGATGATGAGCTTTATGACGCCCTGCTTACTGAATTTCCATTTTGGCTGAAAGATGCGAAGGAAAAAGGAATTGTAAGAGATCAAGAGCCTCCTGTTGAAAAGCCGAAAAAGAAGGGCTTTTTCAGCCGATTGTTTTCAAAATACTGATACAGCACTGAGTCATTCTGCAAAATGGCTCGGTGTTTTTGTTTTTTTAAGATCATGTGAAGAAAAATAGTCCGAATGGGCGGCTTGCAAACGACAGGATATGCAGAAAATGCGTCATTTAGACAGCTTTCGGCATGTTTCAGCGGCAGGTGTGTGAGGGAAGACCTGTTTTTGATGTTCAGCGCTTACAATCGGTTCACACTTCTTCACAGTCGTTTAACAATGATTTCCTATAATGAAGGCGATCAATGAGAAGAGAGGGGATCTTAAATGGCATACGACAGTCGTTTTGATGAATGGGTACAGAAACTGAAAGAGGAAAGCTTTCAAAACAATACGTTTGACCGCCGCAAATTTATTCAAGGAGCGGGGAAAATTGCAGGTCTTTCTCTTGGATTAACCATTGCTCAGTCAGTTGGGGCGTTTGAAGTAAATGCTGCCCCTAAATTCTCGAGCTATCCATTTACGTTAGGGGTCGCGTCTGGAGATCCGCTTTCTGACAGTGTCGTACTCTGGACACGTCTGGCGCCAGATCCGCTGAATGGCGGGGGAATGCCGAACAAGGCGGTTCCAGTCAAATGGGAAGTCGCAAAGGATGAGCATTTCCGCAAGATCGTGAGAAAGGGCACTGAAATGGCCAAACCAAGTCTTGCCCACTCCGTGCACGTGGAAGCGGACGGGCTTGAGCCGAACAAAGTGTACTATTACCGTTTCAAAACCGGGCATGAACTAAGCCCTGTCGGTAAAACAAAAACCCTTCCTGCGCCTGGTGCCAATGTGCCGAAAATGACCTTTGCGTTCGCTTCCTGCCAGCAATATGAGCATGGCTATTATACGGCCTACAAGCATATGGCGAAGGAAAAGCTTGATCTTGTCTTCCATCTCGGTGATTACATATATGAATACGGGCCAAATGAATATGTATCAAAAACAGGCAATGTCCGCACGCACAGTAGCGCGGAAATCATCACGCTGCAGGACTATCGGAACCGTCATGCCCAATACCGCTCTGACGCCAATTTGAAAGCTGCACATGCGGCGTTCCCTTGGGTTGTAACATGGGATGACCATGAAGTCGAAAACAACTATGCCAATAAAATACCGGAAAAAGGACAGTCGGTTGAAGCATTCGTGCTCCGCCGCGCGGCGGCATATCAGGCGTACTATGAACATATGCCGCTCCGCATCTCCTCTCTGCCGAATGGCCCGGATATGCAGCTGTACAGGCACTTTACGTACGGAAACCTGGCATCCTTCAATGTTCTTGATACCCGCCAGTACAGGGATGACCAAGCTAATAATGACGGCAATAAGCCGCCTTCTGATGAATCGCGTAATCCGAACCGGACCCTGTTAGGAAAAGAACAGGAACAGTGGCTCTTCAACAATTTGAGCAGCTCGACAGCTCACTGGAATGTGCTGGCACAGCAGATTTTCTTTGCGAAGTGGAATTTCGGGACAAGCGCAAGCCCGATCTACAGCATGGATTCTTGGGACGGTTATCCGGCTCAGCGCGAACGGGTCATCAATTTCATTAAAAGTAAAAATCTAAATAATGTTGTTGTGCTGACAGGTGATGTACACGCAAGCTGGGCATCAAATCTGCACGTCGACTTTGAGAAGACAAGTTCAAAAATTTTCGGGGCTGAATTTGTCGGAACCTCGATCACTTCCGGAGGGAATGGCGCGGATAAGCGGGCGGATACAGACCAAATTTTAAAAGAAAATCCGCATATTAAGTTCTTTAACGACTATCGCGGATATGTCCGCTGTACCGTAACGCCTCACCAGTGGAAAGCTGATTATCGTGTAATGCCGTTTGTGACAGAACCGGGCGCCGCCATTTCAACACGGGCTTCATTCGTCTACCAAAAAGACCAAACCGGATTGAGAAAGGTTTCCTCCACAACAATTCAAGGCGGGGTGAAGCAATCCAATGAGGTTGAAGAGGATCGTTTCTTTGCACACAATAAAGCCCATGAAAAACAAATGATTAAGAAACGGGCAAAAATTACGAATTAAGGAGTGAAAAAACATGTTTTCAAACATTGGTATACCGGGCTTGATTCTGATCTTTGTCATCGCCCTCATTATTTTTGGCCCTTCCAAGCTGCCGGAAATCGGGCGTGCCGCCGGACGGACATTGCTGGAATTTAAAAGCGCCACAAAATCACTTGTGTCTGGTGATGAAAAAGAAGAAAAATCAGCTGAGCTGACAGCGGTAAAGCAGGACAAAAACGCGGGCTGAGTGCTGATGAGGCAGACACCGGGTCTGCCTCTTTTTTTATGAAAGGGAGGGCTTTTTTGAATGGATAAAAAAGAAACCCATCTGATCGGGCATTTAGAAGAGCTTCGCCGCCGGATTATCATAACTCTCGCGGCATTTCTTCTATTTCTCATCACGGCTTTTTTATTTGTACAGGACATTTATGACTGGCTGATCAGAGACCTAGACGGAAAGCTGGCTGTGCTTGGCCCGAGTGAAATCCTCTGGGTGTACATGATGCTTTCCGGCATTTGTGCCATTGCGGCTACCATCCCTGTTGCAGCGTACCAGCTGTGGCGTTTCGTTGCACCGGCGCTCACGAAAACAGAGCGCAAGGTGACGCTCATGTACATACCAGGTTTATTTGCGCTGTTTTTGGCGGGCATCTCCTTCGGATACTTTGTCTTGTTTCCGATCGTACTCAACTTTTTGACTCATTTGTCCTCCGGCCATTTTGAAACGATGTTTACAGCAGACCGCTATTTCAGGTTTATGGTGAATTTGAGCCTGCCATTCGGTTTTCTGTTTGAAATGCCTTTGGTGGTGATGTTCTTAACAAGATTGGGGATTTTAAATCCTTACAGGCTGGCCAAAGCGAGAAAGCTATCCTATTTTCTTCTGATCGTCGTGTCCATATTGATTACACCGCCTGATTTCATTTCTGATTTTCTGGTGATGATCCCGCTGCTGGTCCTGTTTGAAGTAAGTGTCACCCTATCGGCGTTTGTCTACAAAAAGAGGCTGAGGGACGAAACGGCTGCTGCTGCTTAGTGCAGCGTACCACCCGGTGATTTCACATCCTCATCATATTGTGCAGCCGTAACAGCGGCGATCCTCAATGCCTGGACAATCGTGTCTAAGCTGAGGCTCGGCGCTGTTTTATCGATTGTTTGCTCAGGGATGTAAGGGATATGGATAAACCCGCCGCGAATGTTTGGAGCTGTCCGGCTAATATGATCCATTAACCCGTAGAACAAATAGTTGCATACAAAGGTCCCCGCTGTATAGGAAACTGCGGCCGGAATGCCGTTTTCCTTCATTTTTTCAGTCATTCGTTTCACAGGCAGCCCTGTCCAGTAAGCAGCGGGTCCTTCAGGAGAAATCTCTTCATCAATCGGCTGCTGTCCTTCATTATCGGGGATGCGCGCGTCTGCAAGGTTGACCGCCACCCGTTCCGGCGTGATCTGCATCCGCCCTCCGGCTTGGCCGGCACAGATCACAATATCCGGCTGATGCTCCTGTATAGCTTGCCGCAGCGTGTCCAGAGCGGTTCTAAAAACAGTCGGAATTTGTACTGCAATGATTATTGCGTCATCCGTTTCAAAGCCATTCATCCGTTTCGCCGCTTCCCATGATGGATTAACGGTTTCTTTGTCAAAAGGGTCGAAGCCTGTGATCAGTACTTTTTTTCTCATCATGCCATCTCCTTTTTTCTTTTATTCTATTGTTTATTTATGGGTTTTTCATCAAAATAATGAAAAGGAGTGAATCACAATGGAGCATTTGCCGCAGCAGGATCACCAGCTGTTCCCAATTGTGCAGACACATACCATGCTTGCCAGCTGCTCACAGAGCGCGTTGGCAGAGCCTGTATCAAGGGCGGTCAAAGACTATCATGACAGCCTGCTGCACATGGGGACGAACTGGAATGAAGCGATAGAAAAAACAGAGAGTGCCAGAATCGAGTTTGCGAAGCTGATAGGGGCTGAACCAGATGAAATTGCGATTGTGCCGTCAGTTTCTGATGCGCTCGTTTCTGCAGCATCGTCCTTATCTGTTTTTAGAAAGAAGCATGTTGTGTATACGGAGATGGATTTTCCGGCAGTGTCTCAAGTCTGGCAGGCACAATTGGATTATAACGTATCCGTCATTCCATCAATAGACGGCGTGCTGCCGCTCGAACAATATGAAACGCATATTACGGATGATACAGTGCTGACGTGTGTTCCGCATGTTCATTATCGTGACGGTTCCATTCAGGATGTCAAAGCGGTCGCTGCCATCACAAAGAGAAAGGGTTCTTTGTTATTTGTGGATGCTTATCAATCAGCGGGGCACATTCCCATTGATGTGAAGGAGTGGGGTGTAGATATGCTGGCGGCAGGCACTCGGAAGTATTTGCTTGGTATACCGGGTATGGCGTTTCTTTATGTAAGGAAGGAGCTGGCGGACGCACTGAAGCCGAGAGCATCAGCTTGGTTCGGCAGGGAGAGCGGATTTGATGCGGATTATGCGAAAGGTGCGCGCCGTTTTCAAACGGGCACCCCTGCTTTTATCAGCGTATACGCAGCGGCATCGGCTTTATCATTGCTGAATCATATCGGGGTTTCTCATATCCGGGATCATGTGAAAACGATCTGTGCCGATGCGTGTCAATATGCTGCTGAAAAAGGCCTGCAGCTGGCGGCGGCACCAGCAGGAGAGCAGCCGGGCATGGTTGCGATTCGGGATGGGCGGGCATCGGAAACGGCGGCGCTGCTGAAGAAGAAAAAAGTGATTTGCGCGCCGCGGGACACTGTCATCCGTCTCGCTCCTCATTTTTATAACACGAAGGATGAAGTGCGCCATGCGATTGATGAAATCGCGCTCCGCATGTAAACATAAAAAAGCCCCTGAACACAATGTCAGGGGCTTTTCATATTAATGATCTACCTTAACTCGCTTCAAGAAGAAAGCGCCAATTAAACCGATAATCGCAACAATCATCGCAAACACAAACGCGTGCTGTACGCCCGCTGTCAAAGCCTGCGGGATGACTGCCGGATCGGCAGGATTTTTGACTGTGCTCATATAATCATGCTGGCCTGCCGCCATAATGCTGACCGCAACCGCTGTTCCGATAGCGCCCGCCATTTGCTGCAGCGTGTTCATGATGGCAGTGCCGTCTGGATAAAACTCGCGCGGAAGCTGGTTTAAACCGTTTGTCTGCGCAGGCATCATGATCATAGAGATCCCGATCATCAAGCAGGTGTGCAGGATGATAATCAGCACAGCTGTTGAAGTGGTTGTGATGTTTGAGAAGAGCCAAAGGACAACAGTGACAATCACAAACCCGGGAATGACAAGCCATTTCGGCCCGTATTTGTCGAACAGACGGCCTGTAACAGGGGACATAAACCCGTTTAAAATGCCGCCCGGCAAGAGAATAAGACCAGAAGCAAATGCCGTCAGGACTAAGCCGCCTTGCAGATACATCGGCAGAAGCAGCATAGATGACAGGATAACCATCATGCAAATGAACACCATGATCACACCCAAAATAAACATCGGGTATTTGAACGCACGCAGGTTCATCATTGGCTGCTTCATCGTCAGCTGGCGGATTGAAAATAGGATAAGACCGACAACCCCGACAATCAGTGAGACGACAACAGTCGGGCTGGACCATCCGCCAGAGCCTTCACCGGCGTTGCTGAATCCGAACACAATGCCGCCGAAACCAATCGTCGATAGGATGATAGATAATACATCAATTTTCGGCTTTGTAATGTCAGATACATTCTGCATGTATGCGATACCGAAAACAAGCGCCAGCACAAGGAACGGAAGAGAAATCCAGAAAATCCAGTGCCAGTTGAGATGCTCCAGAACCAATCCTGAGAAAGTCGGGCCGATGGCTGGCGCGAACATAATGACAAGCCCGATCGTTCCCATCGCCGCGCCCCGTTTATGAGGCGGGAAAATCACCAGGATCGTGTTAAACATCAGCGGCAGTAAAAGCCCGGTGCCGAGCGCCTGAACGACCCTCGCCGCCAATAAAAACGGGAAGCTTGGCGCGAGTGCCGCGATCAAGGTCCCTATAATTGAAAAGATTAGTGACACGGTAAAAAGCTGTCTCGTTGTGAACCATTGCAAGAGCAGTCCTGATACAGGAACGAGGATACCGAGTACAAGCAGGTAGCCTGTCGTTAACCATTGAACAGTTGCTGCTGTTATGTTCAATTCCTTCATGAGATCGGTTAAGGCGATATTCAGCGCCGTTTCACTGAACATGCCGATAAAACCGGCCAACAGCAAGGAAATCATAATCGGCATCACTTTGTATTGCTGAGATGCTTTAGCTGCTGTTTCCACAAATCATTCTCCTCTCTGTGATCTGAATGTATTCATTCAGATCATATAAGTATATCTTTTCTTATTTCTTCAGAAGGGCAGGAATGCGGTTGGAGATTTGAAGGAGCGGTGTGCTGTTTTTTGCTGTCAAAGATAAAAGAATACCGCCTTCAATCATTGCATTAATTACGGTGCTGGCTTCCTTAGCATGGCTCTCGCTGCAGCCTCCCTGCCGCAGTTTTTCCTCATACACAAGGGCCCACTCTTTATAGGCTCCATGGCAGGCTTTCCGCAGCGGTTCGCTTTTCAATGACGTCTCAGCCGCAAGCAAGCCGACAGGCAAGCCTTCAATGTCTTCCGTACATGAAAATTGGCAGGAGAGCTCCCTTAAAAAGGCTTGAATGCCTTCCGCCGGATCCGTGTAGGCTTCCATGCAGTCCGCGATTTTCTGGCGGATATAGTCCTTCATCTCATTCACCGCTTCGATCGCCAGCTGTTCTTTACCGCCTGGAAAGTGGTAGTAAAGAGAGCCTTTAGGCGCGCCGCTTTCCTTAATAATCTGGTTTAGCCCCGTGCCGTAATACCCCTGCAGCTGAAAAAGCCGGGTAGCTGCCGAAAGGATTTTTTCACGGGAATCTCCATAACTCATAGCATTCCCACCTTACTGAATTGCAATCAAAAATATAGTGACTGGTCTATTATCTTGATTCAACCATCAATTGTCAAGAGAAATTCACTGTACGAAAAAACAGAGAGAAAAGCTGACACACCCTTTGACTGGGTAAACGAAATATTCAATGATTAGACATCATAAGAATGTAAGGAGAGAAACGGATGAAAAAACAACGATTGCTCATACTCGCTCTTTTTACCGCATTAGTGCTTGCTTTTACCGGATGCTCACAATCTCCTGCAACAAAGGAACCCCCGAAAGAAAAACAGCAGACACAAAAAGTATCCTCAGCCTCCGCCTCTGGAAAAAAGGACCTGCCAAACATTAAAATCTTAGCGACAGGGGGCACAATTGCAGGGGCGGATAAATCGAAAACCTCAACCACTGAGTATAAAGCAGGTGTCGTTGGCGTTGAATCACTAATCGAGGCTGTTCCGGAAATGAAGGACATTGCGAACGTCAGCGGAGAGCAGATTGTGAACGTCGGCAGCACAAACATTGATAATCACATCCTGCTGAAGCTGGCGAAACGCATTAATAAATTGCTAGATTCAGAAGATGTAGACGGAATCGTCGTGACGCATGGAACCGATACATTGGAAGAAACCGCTTATTTTTTGAACCTCACTGTGAAAAGCGATAAACCGGTTGTTGTCGTCGGTTCGATGAGACCGTCGACAGCCATCAGCGCCGATGGGCCGTCTAACCTGTACAATGCAGTTAAAGTGGCAGGCGCACCTGAGGCAAAAGGAAAAGGGACGCTCGTCGTTCTTAACGACCGCATTGCGTCAGCCCGCTACGTGACCAAAACAAACACAACTGCAACGGATACTTTTCAATCAGAAGAAATGGGATACGTCGGAACGATTGCTGATGATATCTATTTTAATAATGAAATAACCCGCAAGCATACAAAGGATACAGACTTTTCGGTTTCAAACCTTGATCAGCTGCCGCAAGTAGATATTATGTACGGGTACCAAAATGACGGAAGCTACTTGTTTGACGCGGCAGTGAAAGCCGAAGCAAAAGGGATTGTCTACGCTGGTTCAGGGAACGGTTCTTTATCTGACGAAGCGGAAAAAGGAGCGGTCAGCGCAGCCAAAAAAGGCGTCACTGTGGTGCGCTCAACCCGTACGGGAAATGGTATCGTGACACCAAACCAAGACTATGCGGAAAAAGATCTTCTGGCTTCGAACTCTTTAAACCCGCAAAAAGCACGAATATTGCTGATGCTTGCGCTCACTAAAACAGACGATCCTCAAAAAATCCAGGCTTATTTCAACGAATATTAAAGAAAAGAAGGCGAATAAGCCTTCTTTTTTCGGCATTTTAGGACATAAGTTTTCTCTAAACCTTAAAATTTGTTTAAAATAAGTAAGATTTACCCTTTACTTATTCGAAATGGTAAATTAATATAATTGGAGAATTTGTTACAAAAAAAGGAGGATATTATGAAATTTGTAAG
Source organism: Bacillus sp. N12A5 (assembly GCF_026790125.1). Taxonomy (NCBI): domain Bacteria; kingdom Bacillati; phylum Bacillota; class Bacilli; order Caryophanales; family Bacillaceae; genus Bacillus; species Bacillus sp. N12A5. The sequence continues at coordinate 39,611 of NZ_JALAMR010000004.1, forward strand.
AAGTAAGTTCATTGTACTTGTAACAATTTTGATGCTGTCCGTTACATCGCTATTGGCGGTGCAGCCGTCAGCAAAAGCCGCTGAGCACAATCCAGTCGTTATGGTTCACGGGATTGGAGGTGCATCATACAATTTTGCAGGGATAAAGAGCTATCTCGTATCTCAAGGCTGGTCGCGGGACAAGCTGTATGCAGTTGATTTTTGGGACAAGACAGGCACGAATTATAACAATGGCCCGGTATTATCACGATTTGTGCAAAAGGTTTTAGATGAAACAGGTGCGAAAAAAGTGGATATTGTCGCTCACAGCATGGGGGGCGCGAACACACTTTACTACATAAAAAATCTGGACGGCGGAAATAAAATTGAAAACGTCGTAACGCTCGGCGGCGCGAACCGTTTGGTGACAAGCAAGGCGCTTCCGGGAACAGATCCGAATCAAAAGATTTTATACACATCCATTTACAGCAGTGCCGATATGATTGTCATGAATTATTTATCAAAATTAGACGGTGCGAAAAACGTTCAAATTCATGGTGTTGGACACATCGGTTTATTGATGAACAGTCAAGTCAACAGCCTGATTAAAGAAGGGCTGAACGGCGGGGGCCAAAATACAAACTAACGAGATACATAACCTTGAAGATTCCTTTCTTCAAGGTTATTTTTTCTTCGTAAATGCGCCTGCCAACATCACTGCCTCTGCCGACCACATCAAAAACGCATAGATGTGAATCTATATTCAATAATTGGAAAAATAGAAGAGCTAAAATGGGGATAATTTATAAGCCTTGCTTATAAAAGGCAGTGAAAAGTACATAGGTAAATTAGCATAATCACTGGGCTTTTCACATTGCCAAATTCTTTTTTAGCCCGAAACCAAGCCCTCAGAAGTTATTTTTGTTAAAATAGAAAAGTTACAACAGAATTCGGAGGGTTTATTGTGGGAAAAGTGAAACGAAATGCCCCTTGCCCATGCGGCAGCGGCAAGAAATATAAAAAATGCTGCGGAAGTAAAGTTGTCGACTTTCCGACAGAACTAGCGGCAAAAGAAGCAAAACAAATTCAGGAAGACTTAGTGGAGTATGCCTTCACAGTACATAGAGAAAGCATCTCAGGCTTTATCAACCAGCATGATTTTCTTTCTGCTATGGACAGACAGACGAAAGACATCAGCGTATTTAATTTGGGAATCTGGGGAATCTTCTTCCACCCGCTTGCTGGTGAAAAGACAATCTTCGAGGAGTACCTTCAGAAAAAAGGTGATTCGATCACTCGTCCGAAAACGCGTGAGATCGTTGAATCATGGAAGAGCATGACGCCTGCTTTATTGCTGCTGAAGGATCTGAAAGATGCTGTCATTCACTTTGAAGATGTCATTACGAAAAAACAATTTGAAGTGGAAATGGATGCCAACAATCAAGACCTCCCGCCAGTGGGAAGCCTGATTCTCGGATATCCAATCCACGAAGCAGAAAAAGCAGAATTCTTCATGCAGTTCACGATCTTCCCGGTGAAGAGAACAGAAGCGCTGATCAGCAAGGTGAAGAAATACGCAGATGCCGCTGTGAAGAACGGCAAAGCGCCGGAGGACTTCATGAAGCAAGAATTCAACAACGTTCTGTTCGCGCTGTTAGCTGAGAAAGATGAAGAGCCGCAAGCAGAAGCTGTTGAAGAAAACAGTGTTGAGTGGGCAAACGACATGGAGAAAGAAACAGCTGCAGCTATCGAAGAAGGCATGAGCGGAGATGAGTATCCGACTGAACTGATTCCGGCTGTCATTGACATCTGGAAAACATTCTGTGAGAAAAAGTCACCCGTCATCAGAAAACCAGAAGCTTTCGCAGCAGCAGTTGAATATTATGTGAATGCGATTTCTCTGAACGGCGCGTCTGTTTCTCAAGCCAAACTGGCGAAAAAATACGGCGTCAGCGCATCAACGATTTCCAGCCGATACAAAGAAATTGAAAGTACGCTGCAAGAAGAAGCGGATCGTTTTGCAAAAGCGCTATCCTCTTAATCAAAAAACCTTGAAAAGCTGAGCTTTTCAAGGTTTTTTATTTTTGAAACGGAATTTTGATTTCTAGCCGGAAGACAGGGTGGCGGTATGTAAAATCCAGTCTGCCAAAAGCGCTCTTAACCAGTTTTTGAATGATATACGTGCCCATTCCTTCATGAGCGCCGCTTTTCGTTGAACGGCCAAACGATTGATACAATGTATCGAGCATTTTTTAATCCATTCCTGGTGTGCTGTTTTCACAAACTGGCCAGCCTGCTTCCTGAAAGACAAATGGGTTCTGCCAAAATAAACTTGCAAAAGGAGAAATACACTTTCTCCTTTTTGTATATCCTGAAAAAAGAAGGAAAATAGTAAAAGGATATCTAATACAGAAAGTGACCCTGCCCTATTTTTCATCTAAATTGGTTTCGAAGGAGAAGAGCGATGGATCAAACACGTACACTCGGCAAAACGAAGCTGCAGGTGAAGCGGATTGGATTTGGCGCGAATGCGGTCGGCGGGCATAATCTATTTCCAAATCTACATGATGAAACAGGGAAGGATTTGGTCCGCGCTGCATTGGATGGCGGCGTTAACTTTATCGACACTGCCTTTATATATGGACTGGGGCGTTCCGAAGAATTAATCGGTGAGGTCCTGGAGGAACGCGGGGGCCGCAATCAGCTCATCATTGCCACCAAAGGGGCCCATAAAGAAGTGAACGGCAGCATTGAATTAGATAACAGCCGGGAATTTCTTCGCGGCGAGGTGGAAAAGAGCCTGAAGCGGCTGAAAACCGATTATATTGATTTGTACTATGTTCATTTCCCGGATGGCAAAACGCCTCTTGCAGAAGTGGCGGGTACACTGAAGGAGCTGAAGGATGAAGGGAAAATCAAAGCGGTCGGCGCTTCGAACCTCGACTATCAGCAATTGCAGGAGTTTAATGCAGACGGTTATTTGGACGTTTTTCAGTCAGAATACTCTCTGATTCGGCGTGATGCCGAGAAGGAGCTGCTTCCGTATTGTGAAAAACAAGGCATTTCCTTTATTCCTTATTTTCCGCTCGCATCCGGCCTGCTGACAGGAAAATTCACGAAAGACACGGCTTTTGAAGACTTTCGAAAGGACAAGCCGCAATTTCAGGGAGAAACGTTTAGTCAGCATCTCAAAAAAGTGGACAAGCTGAAAGCGGTAGCGGAGGAAAAACAAGTGGAGACAGCACATCTCGCCTTGGCGTGGCTGTTAACAAGACCGGCGATAGACGCCATTATTCCAGGCGCTAAACGTCCTGAGCAATTGAAAGAGAACCTAAAAACCTTGAACATTGAACTGACCGAAGATGAAGCGAATTTCATCAGCGGAATCTTCACATAAAAAAGGAAATAGCCTCGGAGGCTATTTCCTTTTGGTGTTTTATTCTTTGATGAATGCTTCAACTAATTCTGCTGCTCTGTAATCGTCCATATCAAGCTGCCATTGGTCGATGTCATTTTTCTTCATTTTCACTTCAACTGTTTTTTCAGATGAAGCAGGTCCGAGCTTTTTGAATTCTTCAGGATATACTTGAAGCGCGTATTTCACAGCTTCTTCATAGCTTGCGTCAGTGTTTTTGTTGTAGTAGTCTTTCACTCTGTCTTCGATGCGGTCTGAGAGTGAAGACGCGTCTACAGGTTTAATTGTAGCTTCAACGATCGCTTCGTCTTTGGAGATCGAAGTTGTTTTCGCCTGGATAGAAGAGTTTTTGCTTAATCCTGCTTTGATGCCGTTGACGATATTATCAAGTGCTTTACTGTCGGCATATGTGCTTGAAAGGCCGGAAGCTGAGAGATAGCCGTCTTTGGCTGATTCGTTGAAATCATTGACAATTTCATTTTTGTTAGCGCCGGTAATTTTTTCGAAATCAGCGTTGTCTTTACCGAAAAGAAGGACATCAACATAGGCCGATAGCGCTTTTGCAGAGTCTTGAAGCTGATCTGCTGTCGCAAGGATTTTTTTGTCTTTTCCGTCAATTTTGAAAGTAACTGATTTTGGCTTTTTATCACCGTAAGATTCCGGCGTATAGGTAAGCTCGTATTTCTCGCCTTTATCTACAACGAAGAAAAGGTTTCCTTCAACCGATTTGTCAGCGTTAATCGTGCTACCTTGAAGCTTTTCGCTATAGTCTTCAGGATCTGTGTCAGACATTTTGGTATCACCTTGATACAAAGTGAAATCCATGCTGTCCACGTTCAGCGGTTCTTTTCCTGTGTTTTTCACAGCGACATTGACTTTTAACACAAGCTGGTCATCTGAAGTGGATTTATCATATTTAGACGGAAGCGTATAAGAAACATCCTTGATTTTGACTTGAGCTATATCTGAGCTTTTTTCTGTTTCTGATTCTTTCTTCTCCGCGCTTGTTTTGCTGCCGGAACAAGCAGCTGTAAACATCATCAGCAGAAGAATTAGGAAAACAGCATACGTTTTTTTCTGAAACATTCATTTTTCCTCCTCAAATGGTTTAGGAAAGGGGAGTCTTTTGTCTTTGAGAAATGGATCTTTTTGAATGGATTAGCATCATTTAACCAAAAAAATCAGTTCTTTTCTCACGGTTTTCACCGGATTTTCTGGAAACTCCGCCCTTCTTTGTCATGAATGGACCTATAAAAAGTTACAACGGAATTAATTTTAAGATTATTAGCTTTTATATTGAATAGGTTCATCATACTATTTTTGGTGAAAAATGTTCTGGTAAAACTGGTAAACTCAGAAATTTGTGTATTTTAGACTATTACTTTTTAACTGGTTGAAGGAGACATAAGAATGATGAAAGGGGCTGTCTTTGTGAAGAAAGAGGAACTGAAACAAAAAGCATTGGAAATCGGCCGGGTGCCGGCTCACTTAAAACTGGAAATTGAAGATTATGGCGGTGACGAGAAAGGAGCCCATTTTTGTTGGGTAGATCCTCAGGATGAACACACCGGCATTATCGTGGAACTTGGGCCGGGCGGGGAGCTGGAATCCCTCTCTCGTGATACTGAGCCTGAAAGCGGAGAAAAGCTGTCTGAGGAGAAACTAGAGGATATTATGCGCCAATTTGTCGAGACTCATTATCCCGGGGCACTGTCTGTCTTTGTCCTTGAAGAAAACGAACGTACATACGATGATAAAGTGAGATTTTCATATGTTCAAATGGAGGACGGACTTCCTCTTCCCATGAGTGGGTTAATGGCTGAAGTTTCCTTATCGGGTGAGATCATTTACTTCCGCTATTACGGCAAAGCGGGCAGCATCATCAAGCCAAAGCGGGTCGCGGATGTTCAAGAGGCGCTTGCCTATTTCAAGAAAGATGTGGAGTTCGACCTTTTATTTGAGATTCTCCATCGTTCCGTTTACAAAAACGGAGATGATCAGCCGCATTTGGTGTATGAGCCTGAGTGTAGGGCCATTACTGTACCTGCCGATTTGGTTCAAGAAGAAAAAGACTTTGATGATGACGATGACAGGGAGCGGGAGAGCTTTCCTCTCCCTTTATTCGAGGGCATTCACGATAAGGCAGATCCCAGCAGCATGATCGGCATCGAAAAAGGCTTTGTCAAAGAGCGGGAAACGGATTTGGGAGACGGGAGAATCGGGATCGTTTGGCGGAATCCAGATGATCCTGTATATCAACCGGCTGATAAAAGCATGGACAGCTGGTTGAAGGGACGGACTCATCAAGTGCTGAAAACGATCCATAATAAAGAAACCGGAAAACTCGAAGGCGTCATGTCATTTATGGAGAAAAAAGGGCCGTTGACAGTAACTGAGGCAGAGTGCGAAAAAATCGCGCTTCGCTTTCTGTTTGCTTTATTTCCGAATGCCGATCAATATTTTAAGATCAGGTACGATGAGCCAGATGAACAAGAAAACGCAGTTGCCGGGTTTACATTTGAAGCGCACTGTCACGGGGTGCCGCTCCGGTTTGGGCAGATCAGAATCTGCGTCAGCCGCCAAACTGGGCACATTACCGTTTATATGGGACCGGATATTGACCCGAAGGAGCTGGAAACCATTCATCCGGTTCCGGCCATTTCAGCAGAACAGGCCAAGTCTATCTTTTGGCAGCATTTTAAAGTTGAGCTTGGCTGGGAGAGAGAATACCGTGATGATGAAGAACACATCTACCGGCTCGTCTACAAGCCGGTGTATCCGCGTTTGATAGAAGCTCATACCGGAGAGCCTGTTATCAGTTTATGGTAAAACAGCCAAAAGTCACACAAATGCCGCGGGCGTATAAGGTGAGGTGTGATAAAAGTAGCAGAAAGAATATTGAAAAACAATGACAATAATAGAAAAGGACCTTTCTTCACTTTAAATGAAGAAAGGTCTTTTTATATAATAAACAGGATTCTCTTTGTCGTAGACTCTTTGAAAGGATGACTTCATTGGTTACTAAACAGCTGAAAAAGAAGGCGCAAGAGATCGGGAATGTACCGCCGCATTATGAGCTTGAGATAGAAGATTACGACGAAAAGCAAAAGAAGAACGGGCAGGCATATTTCATCTGGAAGGACCCCGAAGATCCGGAAAAGCACATTATAGTTGAACTTGGAAAGGATGGCGCTTTACTCACCTTTTCAACAACCGTGCGCTCCGAGGCAGACATCAAGCTTCCAGATGCCGAGCTGAAGCTGACGGCCCTTCAGTTTGCTGCAGCCAACCATCCCGGCACATTTATGAAATTTCATTTTCAAGGCAAGGAAGAACGGGGACAGCACATCCGTTTTGTCTATACCAAAATGGAGCTGGGGCTTCCGCTTCCCAATTCAGGCTTTTTAATTGATATGACCCGAAGCGGACAGATTGTCCATTTTTTATATTACGGAGAAGAGCATAAAGCCGAAGTGCCAACGGAATTTGTACCAAAAGAGAAGGTTGTGTCTCATTACTTAAATACAATGTCTTTGCAGCTGATGTACGATGTCATTGATGGCGAACAGGAACCGAGGCTTGTGTATGAACCGATTCTTCCGGGATACAGCTATCCCGCGGATGTAGACGAAATCGTGCCCGACCAGCATATCGCAGATGAAAGAATAGAAGACGGGGCGCCTTTGCCGCCGCTTCAGAATGCGGAAGACACCGATATATATGCTATGCTGGGCCTCACCTCTGATATGCAGAAAGTCAGTGAAAAGGACTTTGGAGAAGAAATGGGAAGCACGTGGCGCAAAGGCACTGCACCGGAGCGGAAAGATTTAAGCATAGGAAGCTATTTTGAAACGAGAAATAAAAATACAATCAAAATGAAGACTGATAAAAGAACAGGAAAATTAAAAGCAGCGATTTCTTTTATGGACCGGCGGGACACCCGCCAATGTTCAACGGAAGAATGCCAGGAGATCGCGCTTCAATTTTTGTATGCCCTCTATCCGAGAGCGGCTGAGTTTTTCAGAGTGAATCCCGTCCGAATTGATGAAAGAGGCAGGGTCCGCAATCATTTTTCTGTCTGGTATAAAGGAGTGCCGCTGCGGTTCGGCGCTGCCCGCATCATTGTCAACCCGGAAACGGGGAAAATTGATGCTTTTATGGCGCCGGATATTGATCCTGAACTGTTGGAAACAATCAATCACAGGCCGGATGTTTCAGCTGAAGAAGCGAGAGAAACGTTTTTAGCTGCGTTTGATGTAAAGCTGGAGTGGCAGCCTGATTTTGCAGCAGGCAGCGATCAGCATTACAAGCTTGTCTATAAGCCGGTTTATCCTTCCTATATTGATGCGCACATAAGGAAAAAGAAAAGGCGGTGAGGGTGTCTAGTCAGGAATCATCTCCAAGTGGGGATAGTCCTTGAATCGATTCCAGTCCCCGCCCCACTTAAAACCGAGTTTCTTAGCAATCTCGACAACCTCCAGCCAATCTGATTTGCCGTTTTGATTGCCGTCATACTCCATATCCCATATGATGCTGCCATCCTTTTTTTGAAGGGCGAAATCTACCGCTAAACCATAGTTATGATATGATTCCCCTCCTCTTGCATAGGTGACAATATTTCCTTTTTTTGTGCGTCCCTGTTTATATAATTCGTCTTGTTCCTTAAAGGATCTGAACCCTTCTGTAATGACAACGCTAATGCCTTTTTTCGCTGCTGCGGCCTTGAGAGCATCGGCATTCTGCTTCACAATCGGATGAAGAGCTGAAGGGACAGGCATATCCTGCAGGGCATTTTGAGAATGCCATTCGTGCCGTATCGAACTAAAACACAGATCAAGAAGAAACAGAATACATAAGATAACGAATATTTTTGCAGATAATTTCATATTGGTCTCACTTTCTCATGATGTTCTGAGTGTTAACGCTTTTAGGAGATAGACTCTCTCTAAACGAGATTAGCTATGATAAAATATAACATAAATAGTAGCAGGAGGAAGGAGGCAGACCGATGAGAGCAAAGATTCCATCTGAAGAAGTAGCAGTAAAGCTAAACGAATGGTACAAGCTCATTCGCGCATTTGAAGCAGAACAAGCAGAAGCGTTAAAACAAGAGATTGAATACGATTTAGAAGACATGGAAGAAAATCAGGACTTGCTTTTATATTTTTCTTTGATGGAATTCAGGCACCGAATCATGCTTGATAAGCTGATGCCGGTGAAAGACAGCGACACCAAGCCTCCGTTCTCTGATATGCTGAAAGAAATTGAAAGCAATCAGCAAAAACTCACAGGCTTATTGGAATACTACTTTTATTATTTCAGAGGAATGTACGAATTTAAGCAGAAAAATTTCATATTAGCAATTGACCATTATAAACATGCCGAGGAAAAGCTTGAGTATGTTGAGGATGAAATTGAAAAAGCTGAGTTTCTTTTTAAGGTTGCAGAAGTGTATTATCACATCAAGCAAACGTATTTTTCCATGAATTATGCGAGCCAGGCGCTGGATATCTATACGAAATATGAACTGTACGGGCGCCGCCGTGTGCAGTGTGAATTTATCATCGCCGGAAATTTGACCGATGTGTATCATCATGAAAAAGCGCTGACACACTTGTGCAGCGCCTTAGATCATGCAAGGCAGCTGGAGGAAGCATATATGATCGCCGCTGCCCATTATAATGTCGGACACTGTAAGTACAGTCTGGGCGATTTCAGTGAAGCGGAGGGCTATTTCAAAAGAGCCGCCGCCATTTTTGAGGAGCACAACTTTCAGCAAGCCGTTCAAGCCGTTTTTTCACTGACCCATATCTATTGTAAACAGGGAAAATACGACAAAGCGATAGAGATGTTTGGACACGGGATGAAGAGCGCAGCTGAATGGGAAGATGACATGTACTTAACGAAATTCCGCCTCATTCATGAGCTGTATCTTGGCAGCGGCGACCGAAGCGTGCTTGAAGAATGCTTTGACCTCCTGGAATCCCGCCAGCTTCTTGCCGATGCAGAAGAACTGCTGCATGATACAGCAGAACGTTTCAATCAGCAGGAACGCTACGAGTCCGCTGCATTCTTTTACCGCAGGCTGATGAATATTAAAAAAACGCTTGCCGAGCAGCGTTTTCAATAGGAGATGGCAGAGAACATACAGGTTCTCTGCTTATTTTTTTGCTGTTTTCAACCCGGAAAAATAGGGTATTTTCCACTGCATAATGAAAAGTCAGAGGAGGATATTGTGTATGTATAAAGATTTAACTGGAAAAACAGCGATTGTAACAGGTTCTTCAAAAGGAATCGGAAAAGCCATTGCGGAACGGTTTGGACAAGAGAAAATGAATGTTGTCGTGAATTACCACAGTGACCCGTCAGGAGCAGATGAAACGGTAGAAATCATTAAGCGTAACGGAGGGCAAGCCGTCGCAGTTGAGGCGGACGTGTCAAAAGAAGAAGGGATTCAGGCGCTCTTGGACACCGCTTTAGAGCACTTCGGCACACTTGATGTGATGGTGAACAACTCCGGCTTTAACGGTACGGAGGCCATGCCGCATGAGATGAGTCTTGAAGATTGGCAGAGAGTGATTGATGTCAACGTCACCGGAACCTTTTTGGGAGCGAAAGCAGCGCTTAACCACATGATCAAAAACAACATCAAAGGCAATGTACTGAATATCTCGAGTGTTCACCAGCAGATCCCGCGCCCCGTTAACGTTCAATATTCTACGTCCAAAGGCGGCATGAAGATGATGACGGAAACGCTGGCGCTCAACTATGCAGATAAAGGAATCCGCGTTAACGCGATAGCGCCCGGCACCATTGCCACAGAATCAAATGTTGATACGAAAAAGGAAGAAAACAGGCAAAAACAACTGAAAAAAATCCCGATGAAAGCCTTCGGAAAGCCGGAAGAAGTGGCGGCAGCAGCGGCTTGGCTCGTATCTGAGGAAGCAAGCTATGTGACCGGCACAACACTTTTCGTCGACGGCGGAATGACACTTTATCCATCACAGCTTGAATAGAATACAAAACAGGGGGATTGCGGGATGAAGACAGACTGGTGGAAGGATGCAGTGGTTTATCAAATTTATCCGAGAAGCTTTCAGGACAGCAATGGAGATGGTATTGGAGACTTGCAGGGGATCATTTCCCGTCTTGACTACATAAAAGAGCTCGGGGCAGATGTGATTTGGATTTGTCCGATTTACCCTTCTCCGAATGTTGACTACGGATATGATGTGACGGACCATAAGACGATTATGGATTCATACGGAACGATGGATGATTTTCACGAACTGCTTGACCAGGTGCACCAGCGCGGATTAAAGCTGGTGATGGACTTTGTGTTAAACCACACATCGGTCGAGCATCCGTGGTTTAAAGAAGCGGAGCTGGACAAAAACAGCAAATACCGCAGCTATTACTTTTGGCGTCCCGGCACAAAGAACGGCTTGCCAACGGACTGGGTGTCTGACTACGGATGCCCGGTCTGGCAATACGAGGAGCACACGGGGGAATATTATCTCCATATGAATGCTGTTAAACAAGCTGATTTAAATTGGGAGCATCCTGAGGTGCGCCAAGCGGTATTTGACATGATGAAATTTTGGCTCGATAAAGGGGTGGACGGCCTGCGCATTGATCAGCTCCATCTCATCTCCAAGAAAGAATATCTTCCGTCGTATGAGGACTATATCAATCAGCAGGCTGAGCCGAAGCCTTTCCAGCCAAATGGCGAACGAATTCATGACTATTTAAAAGAAATGACAGATGAAGTATTTTCTCACTATGATGTCATGTCTGTCGGAGAGGTTGGCAGTGTTACACCAGAGGAAGGACTGAAATATACGGGAACCGATAAGCATGAGCTGAATATGATTTTTCACTTTCAGCATATGGAGCTTGATCAGCAGCCTGGAAAAGAACATTGGGATTTGAAGCCTCTTGAGCTTTCTGATTTAAAAACAGTTTTGACAAATTGGCAAAAGAAGCTTGAACATCAAGGCTGGAATACACTGTTTTGGTGCAATCACGACCAGCCCCGGATTGTGTCCAGGTTCGGAGACGATGGGGAATACCGCAAAGCATCAGCAAAAATGCTGGCTACCGTACTTTATTTCATGAAGGGCACGCCGTATATTTATCAGGGAGAAGAAATCGGGATGACAAACGCGCCGTTTACCCGGATTGAGGACTACAAAGATATCCAAACGATCAATATGTATCATAAACGGGTGTATGAAAAGGGCTATGATCCAGAAGATGTGATAAGATCAATCTTAGCCAAAAGCCGGGATCACGCCCGGACGCCGATGCAGTGGAGCAGCGGCAAGAATGCCGGATTTACTGACGGCACGCCTTGGCTCAAGGTCAACCCGAACTTCTTGTCCATCAATGTGGAGGAAGCACAGAAAGATCCTGATTCAATCTTAACCTATTACAAAAAACTGATCAGCTTGAGAAAGCAGTACGCCGATCTTATCAAAGGGAGCTATGAGCTTTTGCTTCCGGATGATCCGCAGCTGTTTGTATATATGAGGGAAAACGCCAAACAGCAGCTATTATCGGTCAATAACTTTTCGAAAGAGCAGGCTGTATTCCGTTGGCCTAAGTACTGCGGCAAGGACCAGGCATCCCTGCTTCTCAGCAATTATAAAAACAACGAAGATATTGACGATGAAATGGTATTTCAGCCGTATGAAAGCAGAGTATATCTTCTCGACAAACTAATGATATGACTCAACCCGGCTTATTCAGCCGGGTTTTTTAAGTACATATATTCGTGCTGCAGACGGGAAGAATAAAATCAAAATGAAAATTAATCTTGCAAAACGTAATGACTTCGGTTTATTATGATATAGGATTACAAAATCGTTATCATTTTGATTTGAATAATGAAAAAGAGGGGATATACGATATGTTTAAAAAATGGAGCGGTTTGTTTGTGATTGCGGCGTGCTTTTTATTAGTTGCAGCATGCGGCAATTCATCAACAAAAGGGTCGGCGGATTCTAAAGGTGATAAACTGCACATTGTCACAACGTTCTACCCGATGTATGAATTTACAAAACAAATTGTAAAAGACAAAGGCGATGTGGATCTGTTAATTCCATCTTCCGTCGAGCCGCATGATTGGGAACCGACGCCGAAGGACATTGCCAACATTCAGGATGCTGATTTGTTCGTTTATAATAGTGAGTACATGGAGTCATGGGTGCCGTCAACTGAAAAAAGCATGGGCCAAGGCCACGCTGTTTTCGTTAATGCGAGCAAAGGCATTGATTTAATGGAAGGCTCTGAAGAAGAACATGAAGAGCACGGTGAGCATGAGGAGCATGAACATGGGGAGCATGAGCACAGCCATGCAATGGATCCTCACGTATGGCTCAATCCTGTTCTGGCGCAGAAAGAAGTTAAAAATATTACGGCGCAAATCGTAAAGCAGGACCCGGATAACAAAGAATACTATGAGAAAAATAGTAAAGAATATATTGCAAAACTGCAGGATCTTGATAAACTATATCGTACAACCGTAAAAAAAGCGGAGAAGAAAGAATTCATCACGCAGCATACAGCGTTTGGCTATCTGGCAAAAGAATACGGTTTGACGCAGGTTCCGATTGCAGGGCTTTCACCTGACCAAGAACCGAGCGCAGCCGACTTGGCAAAGCTGAAAACGTATGCCAAGGAACACAATGTAAAAGTCATTTACTTTGAAGAAATTGCATCCTCTAAGGTCGCAGATACGCTAGCCAGTGAAATTGGCGCGAAGACAGAAGTGCTTAATACACTGGAAGGCTTAAGCAAAGAAGAACAGGATAAAGGCTTAGGGTATATCGACATTATGAAACAAAACCTCGATGCCCTGAAAGATTCACTATTGGTTAAATCATAAGATAGTGTGCGCCGGAGGGTGCACACTATTTCTTTGTGAGAAAGGAAGATTGACATGAATCTCGTCTCATTGAAAGATATCGTTTTCGGCTATTCCCACACGCCTGTTTTGGATAAAGTATCACTTGATATTGAAAGCGGTGAGTTTGTCGGCATTACAGGACCAAACGGCGCCTCTAAATCGACGCTCATGAAGGTGATGCTCGGCATGCTGAAACCGTGGGAAGGCACGGTGACGATCAGCAAAAGGAATACAGAAGGAAAACGCCTGACGATAGGGTACGTTCCGCAGCAAATCTCATCATTTAATGCCGGTTTTCCAAGCACGGTGCTGGAGCTGGTTCAGTCAGGCCGCTACACAAAAGGGAAATGGTTTAAGCGTTTAAATGAAGAAGATCATATCGAAGTAGAAAAAGCGTTAAAAATGGTGGAAATGTGGGAGCTTCGCCATCGGAAAATCGGCGACTTATCAGGCGGACAAAAGCAGAAAATCTGTATTGCCAGAATGCTTGCCAGCAATCCGGACCTGTTGATGCTGGACGAACCGACAACAGCCGTTGACTACGACAGCAGAAAAGGATTTTACGAATTTATGCACCATCTCGTGAAAAACCACAACCGCACCGTTGTGATGGTTACCCACGAACAAAACGAAGTACAGCAATTTTTAGATAAAGTGATTCGACTAGAGAGAGGAGAAAAAGGCGGATGGAAATGTTTGACTTGGAATTCATGCGACGAGCTTTTCTAGCAGGCGGCATGATCGCCGTCATGGCCCCGATATTAGGGGTGTATCTCGTTCTCAGAAGACAGGCCTTAATGGCTGACACACTTTCACATATTTCATTGTCAGGTGTTGCCATCGGCTTTTTTCTCAGCACCAATATTACGGCGGCGAGCATAGTCGTCGTGACGGTCGGCGCAATTGGAATTGAATACATGCGGCGGGCATACCGGACGTATTCAGAAGTATCCATTGCCATCTTAATGGCGGCCGGCCTGTCCTTCGCGATGTTTTTAATCAGCCTGTCAAAAGGCACCGCCAATATGAGCATCGATCAATACCTATTTGGATCGCTCGTGACAGTAAACCAGCAGCAGGTGTATATTATCGCCATTATTACACTGCTGATTCTGCTTTACTTTATCGTACTGAGAAGACCGCTCTACCTGCTGACGTTTGATGAAGCAACGGCAAAAACGTCTGGAATCAATACGAACGTTCTGTCGATGTCGTTCAGTATCGTCACAGGCCTTGCGATTTCAGTCATTATTCCGATCATTGGGGTTCTTCTTGTATCAGCCCTGCTCGTATTGCCGGCAGCATTCGCCATCAGAATTGCAAAGGGCTTTAACATGGTTTTTATCACCGCCATACTCATTTCGTTATTCAGCGTATTTATGGGACTGACATCATCCTATCAGCTCGGAACGCCGCCAGGGCCGTCCATTACCCTGCTGTTGATCGTTCTGCTTTTGATTGGATTTGCAGTTCAGGGAGTTTGGATGTTTATCAAAAAAGAAGCTCAGCGTAAAAAAGGGCGCCGCTAACATGAAAAGCAGTTTTCCCCTGGGGAAAACTGCTTTTTTTATAGAAACAATCCGGCAAGACGTTCATAAGTTTCTTTTTTCGCCTCAAAATCAAATACATTGCACAGAACCATGATTTCATTTGTTTCGTAGCGCTCTGTGAGTGATAAAAGCTGCTGTTTGACTGTGCTTGGAGAACCGATCACCATCCGCTCTCTGTTTTCTTCTATGAGTTTTTTATCGGACGCTGTGTAAGGATGCGCTTTTGCTTCCTCGATGCTTGGCACGCGGCTGTCCAAGCCTTTTCCGACACGAAGAAGCCATAAATCCTGGCTTAACGCGAGCTCTTCAGCCTCTTCATCTGTTTTTGCGCAAATGACAAAAATCGTAAACAGTGCAGCCGGAGACGAAAAATGGGCGGCCGGCCGGAAGCTCTCCCGGTAGACGCGAAATGCATTTTCTCCTCGCTCAGGATTAATGAAATGCCCAAATACATACCCAATGCCCTGATGCGCCGCGCGTCTTGCGCTGTTTTCACCGAGACCGAGCACCCACAGCTCCGGTGCAGTGTCAATAAGGGGCGCCGCTTTGATTCCGGCATACGGATGGTCGGGAGGAAGGGAATCTGTAAGAAAATAAGAGACATCCTGCAGCTGTCTGTTAAATTCGGTTAAGCTTTTTTTCACCCCGTCCGTTAATGCAAGCCTAGTTTTTGTCGTGCCGCCGGGGGAACGGCCGACGCCAAGGTCAATCCGGTTGGGATACAGGGCCTCAAGCTGGCGAAAGGTTTCGGCCACTTTAAACGGGCTGTATTGGGGCAGGAGCACGCCGCCTGATCCGACACGAATCGTGTTTGTCTGTGCTGCGATGCGGGCGATCATGATTTCAGGCGCTGTGCTTGCCAGTCCTTTCGTGCTGTGGTGCTCGGCAAACCAATACCGCTTATAGCCCCACTGTTCGCTTAATTGAGCAAGCTCAACCGAATGCTGAAGAGTTGTCACAGGGCTTTCTCCTTTAGAAACTGGTGCCTGGTCAAGTATGCTTAAATGAATCAAAGGGCCGCTTCCTTTCTGTCTGTTTTTAGAATGTGACACAAGAATAGGCAAAATGACTCGCTCACGTCAAATGGTTTGTTTAAGAAGTGCACTTTATAGCTTTTGCAAATCATATATCAAATATGGAAGTTTTTTTTCGAGGTTTTTCGTCAATTATTCTTAACTTTTACGAAACTTTGATATAATAACAAACGTATATATTAGTAATTTACGGCTTATTTTCCTTATGAGCGTAAAAATAAATGTGACTATCTTCACATTTTGATGAGTAGGAGTGAATCGTGTGGCAATTTCTTTAGAAAAAGGTCAACGAATTGATTTAACAAAAGGAAAAGCCGGCCTGTCTAAATTGATGGTCGGTCTCGGCTGGGACCCGGTGTCCTCAGGCGGAGGGTTTTTCAGCAAACTGCTTGGCGGAGGCGGCGCGAATATCGACTGTGATGCTTCAGTGCTGATGCTGGAAAACGGAAAATTCACCGATAAGAAAAATGTAATTTATTTCGGCAACCTGAAAAGCCGCTGCGGCGGTGTACAGCACACAGGCGACAACCTGACAGGCGACGGTGCGGGCGATGACGAGCAAATTATGATAGATTTAGATAAAGTGCCTGGAAACATCGATAAGCTTGTATTTGTAGTGAACATTTATGATTGTGTCAGAAGAAAACAAGATTTCGGCATGATTCAAAATGCGTTTATTCGCGTAGTTGATCAATCAAATCGTGAGGAAATGCTCAAATACAATCTGAGAGACAATTATGCCGGCAGAACAAGCCTGATTACAGCAGAAATCTACCGCAGCGGCAATGAGTGGAAGTTTGCGGCGATCGGTGAAGGCACAAATGATACGAGATTAGAAGATATTATCAGCCGTTACGCATAAAAGAAAAAGGAGTGGATGAAACATGGCAATTTCATTGGCAAAAGGACAGAAAGTAGATTTGACAAAAACAAATCCGGGTCTTTCAAAGGTTGTTGTCGGTTTAGGCTGGGATACAAATAAATATGACGGCGGACACGACTTTGACCTTGACTCAAGCGTGTTTCTGTTAGACGCTGCAGGCAAATGCGCGTCACCAAACGACTTTATTTTCTACAACCAGCTTGAGGGCGGCAATGGTTCAGTCGTCCATTCAGGCGACAACCTGACAGGCTTAGGCGAAGGCGACGATGAGAATGTGAAAGTGAATCTCAGCGCTGTGCCGGCGAACATTGATAAAATCTCATTTGTTATCACAATCCACGAAGCAGAAGCGCGCAGCCAAAACTTTGGACAAGTATCAAACGCGTTCGTTCGCATCGTAAATGAAGAAACAAATGAAGAGCTCATCCGTTACGATCTTGCAGAAGATTTCTCTATTGAAACGGCAATCATTGCAGGAGAGCTTTACAGACATAACGGCGAGTGGAAATTCTCCGCTATCGGCTCAGGCTACCAAGGCGGCCTTGCCCGCATCGCAACGGACTATGGCTTGCAAGTCGGTTAAGAAAAAGGAAGAGCAGAAAGGAGAGAGGCAGTATGGCCATTCAATTATCAAAAGGACAGCGTATTGATTTAACGAAAACAAATCCGGGACTCACAAAAGCAGTGATCGGCTTAGGCTGGGATACAAACAAGTACTCCGGCGGACACGATTTTGACCTGGATGCTTCAGCCTTTTTAGTTGATGCGCATGATAACTGCGTGAATGATCTCGATTTCGTCTTCTACAATAACCTTGAACATCCGAGCGGCGGTGTCATCCATACGGGTGACAACCGCACGGGTGAGGGCGACGGAGATGATGAGCAGATTATTGTTGATTTTTCGAAAATCCCTGCTCACATTGAGAAAATCGGCATCACAGTGACCATTCACGATGCTGAAGCACGCAGCCAAAACTTTGGACAAGTTTCCAATGCGTTTGTGCGCGTTGTGGATGAAGAGACGCAGGATGAGCTTCTTCGCTTCGATTTGGGAGAAGACTTTTCCATAGAAACAGCTGTTGTCGTTTGTGAGCTTTACAGACACGGCGGTGAATGGAAATTCAATGCAATCGGCAGCGGTTTTTCCGGCGGGCTGGCTGCATTGTGCCGGAACTACGGTTTGCAAGTGTAAGCGAGTGACAAATAGAGAAGTCACCGTTTCAAATTAATAGGAGGAAAAAACTTGGACTTTTTACATCATATCATGTCTACGTATGCTTCATTTTTCGATTGGAAAATGTGGGGGGAAGTGCTTTCTGATCCCGTTTCATGGGGTTTGATCGGCTCCCTTGTTGTTTTGGAAGGCCTTTTATCGGCCGATAACGCGCTTGTTCTTGCGGTCATGGTCAAACACCTGCCGGAAAAACAGCGGAAAAAAGCGTTAACGTATGGTTTGTTTGGAGCTTATATTTTCAGATTTATTTTCATCGGGCTTGGCATGCTCCTCATTAAGTTTTGGTGGATCAAGGTGCTTGGCGCGCTTTATCTCGCTTGGCTCGTCATTAAGCACTTCTGGATTGGCGAGAAAGAAGAGGAAACGGACGGCATCAAGAAAAACTCTTGGATGGTCCGCACGTTCGGTATCTTCTGGGCGACTGTTATTTCAGTTGAATTAATGGACCTTGCCTTCTCAGTGGACAGCATCCTGGCCGCATTTGCGGTATCTGAAAAAGTATGGGTGCTTCTGATCGGCGGTATGCTTGGTATTCTAATGATGCGTACAGTGGCAAAAGTTTTCCTTGTCCTGATTGATAAAATTCCTGAGCTGGAAAACACAGCATTCGTGTTAATCGGAATTATCGCGCTGAAAATGGCGGCGAGCGCTTTCCATTACGAAATGCCGCACTCTGTATTCTTCATTATCATAATCGCTGCATTTGCGGTCACATTGATCATTCACTACATCAATAAACAAAAGCAGGTGCGCGAACAAACAGCCGCTTCAAAAGAAGAATAAAACAAAACAAGGAGGGAGGTTCAATTTCCTTCCTTTTTTGTTACCGAAATATCGTCCGATGACAAACCGGAAAGGAGGAAATGATGAGACAAGAAGAATTAACCATTCATAAAGCGGTTCCGGCTGATGGAGATTGGAAAAGCCTGCTGTTCCAGCCATTGCCCGAGCGGGAACACTATGAAACAGAACAAGGCCTTTCTTTTTCTCGTCTTGCCGGGCAGGTATTGGGTACGCCTATTGATGAAACGGATTACTATAACGAGCTGTATGAGCTGTCTGTAAACGATCGCATTACCATTTTGAGTGAAACGCTTGATAAAACAATCGAGCCGGAAACATTTCAAAAGCTCCAGCATATTCATTCCATCAATCAGCAGGAAAAAGGGCTGTCAGTCAGCCGCTTCGTTGCCTTTCTGGACGGGGAAAGACTGATTGCGAAGCACTCGAACCCCTTGATGCACCGCCATTTAAGAAAAGCGCTGATGACGCTTTTACATACCTTTGCAGACCAGCATGAGCAGGGGCTGAATCATCCGGATTTTCGCAGAGTGCTGCTGGATGTCTCGAAGTTTTCTTTGAATCACCTGAATCCTTGGCTGGAAAAAACCGATATAGAGCGGGAGATGCCTAAGGTTGTTTGGTACGGGGATGCGACGAAAAGCCAGCTCTATTTCTTATATTATCTGATGTTAGTGGGCTGCGATGTCCTATTGTTCCATCCTGCGGGAATCGATCAGCTGGCGCTTGTTGACCCGAAGCAGGAGCTCAGTTTTACGGAAAAGCTCCCGGATGTTTCGGAGCTTCAGCCGTTTCCGAAAGAAAAACCAGACCGGAAATCAACGGTTGCCTACCGCTCAACAAAAGAAATTGAACATGTGCTGAATCACGAGGAATCCATGCTGTACAAGCCGTGGCAGTTCAGAGATCATACACCGATGTCTGTAACGCTGAAAACGACCTATGATGAACTGTTTTTAATCACGAAAGAGCGTGCCTTTATTCGTCCGAATTTCAAAGCCGATAAACATTCCATCGAGATACCGAATGTATTCGCAAAGATAATGGGTGTGTCGAAAGACAATAAGGAATATTGGAACAGGCTCCATACATTAGCGGATTATCAGGAAACAGAGATGGTAAGACGCTTTCCGTTTACAGAAGAAATAAAATCGAACTATCAATTTCACTACAGCCACGCGCTCGACCATGAAGGGAACATTGATCCGGATAAGCTGATGGCAAGCAATATATGGCAGTATAAGCAGCTTCCTGCGGGCGTTCAGACGGCTATTGCCAAGACGATTTCGAGAATGTGCAGGCACCCGCGGCTTAAGGCTTTGCATCAGGAACAAGTCAAGGATGTTCAAATCTACTTGTTTAAACAAACCACAAACCTGCCTGTTAACCTGCTGAAGTTAATTCAAATGTTCGACTATGCCCAGACTGTTCCGAAACTTGTTTTATATCATACGGAAATGAGCGGCGGACTCACGCGTTCAGATGCTGCTGCCCTGCTGTTCCTGAATGAAATCGGAATCGATATCATCATTTATAATCCTCCCGGCCATCAGGATATTGAGCCGTTTATTGAAGAGGACCAGTATGATATCCATTGGCTGGACGACATGGTGTTTCAGCAGGACTATAAAGAGCCTTCCCTTGTGAAAAGGCTGTTCAGAACGATTACTCAAAAGTAAGGAGAGAAGAAAAGCATGACCACAGAAAATCAAAACCCGCTTGTTCTCGATAAAAACGAAGAAATTTCCCAGCAAAAGGCTGACGATATCCGTCTCCAGCTCCGTCAGGAACCAGAGGTAAAGCGGCTTGCACAGCAGATTGACGTCAAAAACCAAATGGAGCTGCTTGAGTACGGAAAGGAGCCGGCCGTTGAAATTTCCAAGTTCTCTGACCGTATCTTAGGGATGATGAAAACAACAAGCGTGACAGACTCCGGCACAATGCTGACTCAGCTTGGGAAGATCATGGACCGCTTCGACAAAAATGATTTTGATGAGCCAAAGGGATTGATGGCGAAAATTTTCAAACGCGGCGGCAGCATGATTGAAAAAATCTTTAAAAAGTATCAGACGCTTGGCGGAGAGATTGAAAAAATCCACGTTGAGATTTCGAAATACAAAGATGAGATGACGAAGACGAACTACACGCTCGATGAAATGTATGAAAACAATATCAAGTATTATATGGAGCTTGAAAAATACGTCGTTGCCGGACAAATGAAGCTGGAAGAGATGCAGTCAATCCTTCCTTCGTATGAAGAAAAAGCGGCAAGCGGAAACCAGCTGGCGCAAATGCAGCTCGATACACTGCGCAACGGCATTCAGGCCCTTGAGGAACGGGTATATGATTTGGACATGGCACGAATGGTGGCTCTTCAAACGGCACCTCAAATCCGTCTCCTGCAGCGCGGTAATGCAAAGCTGATCGGGAAGATCAACTCCGCGTTTATCATTACCATTCCAATTTTCAAAAACGGCATCATTCAAGCTGTTACCGTCAAACGCCAAAAGCTTGTGGCTGACTCCATGAGCGAGCTTGACCGCCGGACAAACGAAATGCTGAGACGAAATGCCGAAAACATCTCGAGCCAAAGTGTTGAAATTGCCAGAATGGCCGGCAGACCGAGCATAGATATTGAAACGATCGAATCGTCCTGGAACACGATCGTCAGCGGCATGCAGGAAACCAAACAAATTGAAGAAGAAAATAAACGCCTCCGTGAAGACGGCGCAAGACGAATTGCCCAGCTTCAGGATAATATTAAAAAAGCAGCCTTGCAGCAATAAAAAGATCCCCGCTTGTGAAACATAAGCGGGGTTTTTCATTTACATGAATTAGCTAATGACAATGTGTAAAGACAGGTGTAAACTTAAACGGTAATCATTTTGTATATCAGAGGTGTTGGCAATGGGAAAACAACAGCCTATATCCCAGCGTAAACTGCTGGGCGTCGCCGGTTTGGGGTGGCTGTTTGACGCAATGGATGTCGGAATATTATCGTTTATTATCGCCGCGCTCCATGTCGAGTGGAATCTATCGCCTGAAGAAATGAAATGGATCGGAAGCGTTAATTCCATCGGCATGGCTGCGGGTGCGTTTTTGTTTGGTCTGCTGGCTGATCGAATAGGCCGCAAAAAAGTGTTTATCATTACCCTTTTATGCTTTTCGATCGGAAGCGGCATTTCAGCTTTTGTGACGAGCTTATCAGCATTTCTTATGCTTCGTTTCGTGATCGGGATGGGGCTTGGCGGCGAGCTTCCAGTCGCTTCAACACTTGTTTCGGAAGCGGTTGTGCCTGAAAAGCGGGGAAGAGTGATTGTGCTTCTGGAAAGCTTTTGGGCCGTAGGCTGGCTCGTGGCGGCACTGATTTCTTACTTTGTGATACCGAGCTTCGGCTGGCAGGCTGCTTTGCTGTTAACCGCACTGACTGCTTTTTATGCGCTATACCTGCGGACGAGTCTGCCTGATTCGCCGAAATATGAGGCGCTTTCTGACAACAAGAAATCGGTGTGGGAGAATGTAAAAAGCGTCTGGGCAAGACAGTATCTGCGGCCGACAGTGATGCTGTCGATCGTGTGGTTCTGCGTGGTGTTTTCTTATTACGGCATGTTCCTATGGCTCCCGAGTGTCATGCTGCTGAAAGGCTTCAGCATGATTCAAAGCTTTGAATACGTTCTTCTGATGACGCTTGCTCAGCTTCCCGGCTATTTTTCTGCCGCGTGGCTGATCGAAAAAGCGGGCCGGAAGTGGATACTCGTCATTTACCTGATGGGTACGGCAGGGAGCGCCTATTTCTTCGGAACGGCGGATTCCTTAGGCCTTCTGCTTACAGCTGGAATGCTGTTATCGTTTTTCAACCTTGGCGCGTGGGGCGTGCTGTATGCCTATACACCGGAGCAATACCCGACAGCGATTCGCGCGACAGGTTCAGGAACGACAGCAGCGTTTGGAAGAATTGGCGGCATCTTCGGGCCTCTGCTCGTCGGAACGCTCGCAGCCCGTCATATTTCGTTTTCAGTCATCTTTTCAATCTTTTGCATTGCCATCCTGCTTGCGGTAGCGTGTATTTTGATTATGGGAAAAGAAACGAAACAAACGGAACTGGAATAGGAAAAGCACCTCATTCAAGAGGTGCTTTTTTACATTTGCACTCGGGCTTTGGTTTGTCGTTTTTTGGTTTTGCTGATTGACTGGTAGAGCGTCATGGACAGGATGAACAGAACGGCAGTAAATCCTGTAACAGCTCCGAAATGCTCCGTGCTCTGATATAAAAAACCTGCAATACTTGTGCCGATAGTGATTCCGGCATACATAGCGGCATTGGAAAGGGAAGTGATGGTTCCTCGTGCGTTTGGTGAAATGGATTGAAAGACACCCATCATTAACGGAAAGATGATGCCGGCTGTAAAGAAAGTGAGAAAAAAGCTTGTTTCTACTAAAAACAAGGTAGGAAAGAAGGGAAGACAGCAATAGAGAGCACTCATCAGCAGCATGCCGTTGATCAAGGTCTTAAATATGCCCAGTTTTGCTGAAATCCGGCTACCGATAAGGCTTCCGAGCATATTTCCCAGACCGAGTACAAGCATCGCGGCCCCGATCTGCGACACGTTTAAATGAAAATCCGCAGAAAGCCACGTACCGAGAAAGCTGAACGAAGCAAAATTTCCGGTTTGAAAGAGAAAATAGGCAAGCAGGATAAATGATGCTTTCGGCAGTAAAAACAGCTCACGATATGGTTTGAATATGAACGGACGGTGTGCAAAATCAGAAGGGCGAATATCAGGCATAACGGCCGCCAGCATCAATAGAAGAATAAGAGAACAGGCCGACAGAACAAAAAAGGGTGTATGCCATGTAAAGGAAGCCAAAAATCCTCCGATAGGCAGTCCGAGCATCTGTGAAGCGGCCAATCCTGCTGTCGCAATCCCCATGCTTTTAATGATCTGAGAGGGCTGGACGATGACAGGGATGGACGCCCAAACTTGAGGTGTCACAAATGCAGCACTAACGCCTGCAGCAAAACGGAACAGGCACATGGCGGCAAAAGAGGGAGCCATGCCGCATAAAAACGTGGATACAATAAAGCCTGCAAGTCCCCACAGCATGACTGTTTTCCTATTAAGCCGGTCTGAGAACGGGCCCGCGATCAAAGCGAACAGCGCATAACCGAGCGCATAAGCACTAACCATCCAGCCTGACAAATCGGTAGAGACACCAAACTGATTCTGTAAAAGCGGGAGAAGCGGCGAAAGCAAAAAGGTATCCGTGCCGATAACAAACATCACGCTGAAAAAAGCCAAATACGTCTCAAATAAAATCACTCCTATAGTTTTATAATTTTGAAACTATGAAACAGATAAGTATAGAGAAAACCCTTTGTTAGAGGGTTTCCAAAAAGCCAGGCAGGTATGTTTGAAATGTGTCTTCACGCAGACTGACATATTTTGTCCGCGAATCTCCGGGTTGCCGTTAACCCCGCTTCACGCAGCGTTTTAAAATGATAAGATGCTGTGGTTTTGACAATATTGCATTTTTCACCTACTTCACCGCAGCTGAGTTCTTTTCCGCTGACATAAAGCGTACGGATAATGTCAATATTTTCCAGTCGAGAGCAGGAAGTAATAACATGAAAGAGGAATT
Source organism: Bacillus sp. N12A5 (assembly GCF_026790125.1). Classification (NCBI taxonomy): domain Bacteria; kingdom Bacillati; phylum Bacillota; class Bacilli; order Caryophanales; family Bacillaceae; genus Bacillus; species Bacillus sp. N12A5. The sequence continues at coordinate 64,059 of NZ_JALAMR010000004.1, forward strand.
CAGTTCCATTTAAAGCGTTTTCAACTAAAGATGGGCGAAATATCACCCGTAAAATACAATTATAAAGGAGGATTACAGAGCATTTAGAAGCATAAATAAGGTCATGTGGTCACATGGATGTTTATAATGAAATGGTACAGAATAAAAGAGAATATGCTGTTTGTGTGGGATGTTACATAAATGTTACGGTAATAAAGATTGCTTAATATGGAGGGAAAATATGAGTGTAGATGAGAAACCAATTAAGATAAAAGTCGAAAAAGTCTCTAAGATTTTTGGGAAACATACAAAGAAAGCAGTTCAAATGCTTGCCAACGGAAAGACAAAAAAAGAGATCCTGAAAGCGACCGGATCAACCGTTGGGGTAAATCAGGCAGATTTTGATGTATATGATGGTGAGATATTTGTCATCATGGGTCTATCAGGGAGCGGTAAATCAACTTTAGTACGGATGTTAAACCGGCTTATTGAACCGACTGCCGGAAATATTTACATTGATGGTGACATGATAACAAATATGTCTAAAGACCAGCTCCGGGAAGTCCGCCGGAAGAAAATCAGCATGGTCTTCCAAAAGTTCGCTCTGTTTCCGCACAGAACGATACTTGAAAACACAGAATACGGACTTGAGCTTCAAGGTGTAGACAAACAAGTGCGGCAGCAAAAAGCGCTTGAGTCCCTAAAACTTGTCGGACTTGAAGGATTTGAACACCAATATCCTGACCAGCTTTCCGGCGGGATGCAGCAGCGCGTCGGCCTTGCCCGCGCGTTGACGAATGATCCAGACATCCTTCTGATGGACGAAGCGTTCAGTGCGCTCGATCCATTGATTCGTAAAGATATGCAGGATGAGCTTCTTGATCTTCACGATAATGTCGGAAAAACAATCATCTTTATTACGCACGACTTGGATGAAGCGTTGCGGATCGGTGACAGAATTGTTTTAATGAAGGACGGTAACATCGTTCAAATCGGCACGCCTGAAGAAATCCTGATGAATCCATCTAACGAATATGTTGAAAAGTTCGTCGAGGATGTTGATTTGTCTAAAGTCCTCACAGCAGGCCACATTATGAAACGCGCTGAAACAGTGCGGATTGATAAAGGGCCTCGCGTAGCATTGACATTGATGAAAAACCTTGGAATTTCTTCAATTTACGCAGTGGATAAACAAAAGAAATTGTTAGGTGTTATCTATGCGTCTGACGCGAAAAAAGCGGCTGAGTCTGATTTGTCACTTCAAGACATCTTGAATACAGAATTTACGACTGTACCAGAGAATACGTATCTGACAGAGATTTTTGACGTTGTATCTGATGCGAATATTCCAATTGCGGTTGTAGATGAGAAGCAAAGAATGAAAGGGATTGTCGTGAGAGGCGCACTGATTGGCGCACTTGCCGGCAATAACGAGTATATCAATGCTGAAGGCACCGACGGACAAACACAAGATCCTTCTGCACAGGAGGTGAAATAAGATGGATAGACTGCCTAGAATACCTTTAGCAGATATCATTGACCGTTTTGTTGACTGGATTACAATGACGTTTGGCGGATTCTTCGATGGAATCGCAAACGGTTTGGCCGCTTTTGTAAATGGAATTGTCAGCGGACTTGGATTTATCCCATCTATTTTGTTAACAATTATTTTCGCTGCACTTGCGTGGTGGATCAGTACAAGGGGAATTGCGTTATTTACGTTGATTGGTTTCCTCCTGATTGATTATTTAGGATATTGGGATCCGATGCTGCAAACATTGGCGCTTGTTTTGACTTCTGTCATTATTTCGATTGTGGTCGGTGTTCCGATCGGAATTTGGGCGTCCCAGAAAGAGACGGTTCGCCGTATTGTAACGCCTATTCTTGATTTAATGCAGACAATGCCTGCTTTCGTATATCTATTGCCGGCGATTTTCTTCTTTAACATCGGTGTTGTGCCGGGGGTTGTTGCATCTGTTATCTTTGCGATGCCGCCGACAATCCGCATGACTGTTCTCGGTATTAAACAAGTGCCGGCGGATCTGATTGAAGCGACTGAGGCGTTCGGTTCTACGACAGCTCAGCGTTTGTTTAAGGTTCAGCTCCCGCTTGCGACAAAAACCATTTTGGCCGGGATTAACCAGAGCATCATGCTTGCGTTATCAATGGTTGTTATCGCTGCAATGGTCGGTGCACCGGGACTTGGTTCTGAAGTATACAGCGCCGTTACACAGCTGAAAACCGGGGTCGGCGTAGAGGCCGGTATCGCTATCGTTATCGTTGCCATTACGCTGGACCGCATTACTCAAAATATTAAAGTGAAGAAGAAAAGCAGGGGGAATGCCTGATGCTTAAAAAAATCATCGGTATCGGCGTTTCCGCCATGCTGGCGCTCTCACTTGCGGCTTGCGGTTCAGAAAACGATGAAAATGCATCCGCAGCAGAACAGGTGAATAAGACTATCATCGGGATTGACCCCGGTTCAGGGATTATGTCCCTAACCGATAAAGCGATGAAGGATTATGACCTAGATGACTGGACGTTGGTTTCGGCGTCAAGCGCCGCGATGACTGCAACGCTTAAAAAGTCATACGACCGTAAGAAACCTATTATCATTACAGGATGGACTCCGCACTGGATGTTCTCCAGATATAAGCTGAAGTATCTCGATGATCCGAAACAATCTTATGGCAGCGCAGAGGAAATCCATACGATCACACGCAAAGGCTTCAGCAAAGAACAGCCGAATGCCGTAAAGCTACTGAGCCAGTTTAAATGGTCGCAAGACGACATGGGCGAAGTCATGATCAAGGTGGAAGAAGGCGAAAAGCCTGCAAAAGCCGCCGCTGAGTATGTGAAGAAGCACAAGGATCAGATTGCGGAGTGGACAAAAGGCGTTCAAAAGGTGAAGGGAGACAAAATCAACCTTGCCTATGTGGCGTGGGACAGTGAGATTGCAAGTACAAACGTTGTTGGCAAAGTCTTAGAAGACTTGGGCTATGACGTAACGCTTACTCAGGTAGAGGCCGGTCCAATGTGGACCGCGGTAGCGACGGGAAGCGCCGACGTATCCCTTTCCGCATGGCTGCCAAACACCCATAAAGCATACGCCGCCAAATATAAAGGCAAATATGACGATATTGGCACCAGTATGACTGGCGTGAAGATGGGGCTTGTTGTGCCTCAATACATGAAAAACGTCAACTCAATTGAAGATTTGAAGAAATAATGAAGAAAGCAGCCTGTAGCCAGGCTGCTTTTTTTGCGTTAAGAAGCGTTAGTGGCAGCAAGTGATTCCGCCTTCTGAAATGTTTTGAGCACGGCGTTCGCTAAAATGTGAATGCCGTTGAACATCGCATTTCTATCAAAGGTCATGTGCGGATGGTGGAGCCCCGGCTGGAGCCCGCAGCCTAGTCCGAGCATCGTTGTTTTCAGATTCGGCACCTTCACGGCGTAAAAATGAAAATCCTCGCCTCCAGTGGTGACAAGCGGTTCATCGAGCTGCTCAGCCCCGATGATATCTGTGATTGCTTCTGCCATGATTGCTTCAGCTTCTTTGTTTTGTGTTGCCGCAGGAAGGCTGTGCTCCTTTTGCAGCTCGATCTTTGCGCCGAATGCCGCAGCGGCCGCTTCACATGCTCTTTCTGTTTCGACGATTAACGTCTCCATGGCTTCATTGGTCTGTGCGCGCAAATCAAGGCTGAACGACGCTTTCCCAGGAATAATATTGGAGCTTTCCCCGCCGGCTTGAAGTTTGGTCATTTTGACGGTATGCGGGATTTTCGGGTCAATATGAATGAGCCCGAGCTTATGTACAAGAAAGGCCGCAACTTCAATGCTGTTTTTTCCAAGATGCGGACGCGCGCCATGGGCCTCCTCTCCGATAATTGTTCCCTCAATATGCTGGCTTGACCCGTGCAGAATAGACGGAGCACAGCGGCCGTTCTGTGTTTCCTGAATCGGACGGACGTGAACGCCGTACAGGTAGTCAACATCATCAAGCACGCCTTCTTCTATCATTTTCAAGGCGCCGCCGCCTTTTTCTTCTGCCGGCTGAAAGATAAAACGGATTGTGCCCTTCGGAAGCTCGGGCTGTTTTTTCAGCAGCATTAACGTGCCCAGCGCCATTGTCATATGTGAATCGTGTCCGCAGGAATGGTTGGCGCGGAATGTGCCATTGACCTCCTGCCACAGCGCATCAATATCGGCGCGTACCGCTACAACCGGTGAGCCTGAACCGATTTCGCCGACAACTCCGGTGCAGTCTGAAAAAGTCCGCGTCCGGCATCCCAAATCCTCCAGCTTTTGTTTAAGAAATGCAGTTGTCTCATATTCCTTCCAGCTGACTTCAGGGTTCGCGTGCAGATGCTCGAAGATGTCCATAATGGTTTGTTTTATGTCTTCGGAGAGCTTTTGCATGGGAAGAAGTACCTCCTTCTATCAAAATGAATTTCTCTTCTTTCCTTTATTTATATTGAAACAGGAAGATAGGCTGTATATAATATAGCACATATTTATACTTTTCAGAATAATGAATATTTTCAAATAGAGGGGATGGATCGAACATGAGTATGCCAGCAGCCGAAACACAGCCTAAGAAAAAACGAACGACATTTAAAATGCCTGACGCCTATGTCCTCTTATTTATCATTGCTTTCATTTGCGCCGTTGCTTCATATGTTGTGCCGGCGGGAGAATTTGACCGCGTAACAAAGGGAGATATTACGACTGCGGTGCCGGGAAGCTATCAATCAATTGAACAGTCACCGGTCAGCCTGATCAGCTTTTTTACGTCTCTTCAGGATGGAATGGTCGGATCAGCGCCAATCATCTTTCTGATTTTATTTACAGGCGGCACCATTGCCATTTTAGAAAAAACGGGTGCCATCAACGGCCTGATTTACAATGTCATCAGCAAATTCCGCACCAAGCAATTATTATTTATTTGTATTGTCGGCGCATTGTTCTCCATTCTCGGAACAACCGGGATTGTCGTGAATTCAGTTATCGGTTTTATTCCCATCGGTATCATTGTTGCACGATCCTTAAAATGGGACGCGGTCGCTGGCGCCGCTGTTATTTACATCGGCTGCTACGCTGGATTTAACTCTACTATTTTATCACCGTCCCCCCTCGGTTTATCGCAATCCATCGCGGAGCTGCCGCTTTTTTCGGGGATTGGCCTGCGTGTTGTGATATACATATGCTTTTTGCTGTCTTCTATTATTTATATCTATCTTTATACAAGAAAATTAAAAAAATCAAAGGATGCCAGTGTGTTGGGGACAAATTGGTTTCCGGCGGCAGGAATGGGTCAAGCTGATCCAGAAGAAGATCAGTCAGTGCCGTTTACTGTTCGACATAAGCTGATTTTGGCTGTCGCGGGATTGTCGCTGATCGGGTTTTTATACGGCGCTTTAAAGCTGGGCTGGTCTGATTCCCAAATGGCTGCGACGTTTATTTTTATTTCTGTCCTTGCCGGTTTAATAGGCGGGCTTGCGGCAAACGATATTGCCAAAACCTTCATTACGGGCTGCCAAAGCCTTGTATATGGGGCACTGATTGTCGGGATGGCACGAAGCATTTCTGTCATTCTTGAAAATGGCAAGCTCCTCGATACAGTCGTGAATGCTTTGGCATCGCTTCTGGATGGATTCAGCCCGGTTGCCGGGGCGATCGGCATGTATATCGCCAGTGCGCTGCTTCATTTTCTCATCTCTTCAGGGTCTGGAGAAGCCGTTGTATTTATTCCCATCCTGGCACCGCTCGCTGATTTGATGGGAATTACGAGACAGGTTGCAGTGGAAGCGGTTATGCTTGGAGAAGGAGTCGTCAACTGTGTAAATCCGACATCCGGCGTCCTTATGGCGGTGCTTGCCGCCAGCGGCATTCCGTATATCAAGTGGCTGCGGTTTATGGTGCCGCTTGCTTTGATTTGGTTTTTGATCGGGCTTGTCTTTATTGTGATCGGCGTCATGATCAATTGGGGGCCGTTTTAACGATTGCTGCCCGCCGGCTTGTACGGCGGGCTTTTGAGTTATTCATTGCAGAAGCGCAGGCTGTTATTGTAACATGTAAGCCATAAGCCATTCGTAAAAATGCGGGAGGAAGGTCATGAATAATCTGCGTAATAGACTTTCAGGCGTGAATGGGAAAAATAAGAGAGTAAAAGAAAAAGAACAAAAAATCTGGTCGGAGATTGGGATGATAGCGGGTGCTTTTGCGCTTCTTGATGTGATGATCCGCGGCATTATGTTTGAATTTCCGTTTAAAGAATGGGCTGCAAGCCTTGTGTTTTTGTTCATGATCATCTTATATTACTGCATCAGGGCAGCGGCATCTGGAATGCTCATGCCGAGAATAGACACCGAAGAAGAACTGCAAAAACGGGTGAAGCAGCAGCGAATAGAATCAATTGCGGTCGCCTTTGCAGTAGTGGTGCTTACGATGTACGACAGGGGGATTCCCCATACATTCTTCGCTTGGCTGAAAATGATCCTTCTTTTTATCGTCTGCGGCGGCGCTCTGTTTCTGCTTCGGTATGTGATTGTGAAGCTGGCTTACAGAAGGGCGATAAAAGAAGAAGCAGAGAAGAAATCATCTTAGTGAGATGGTTTCTTTTTTTGTTTGTGAGGGGAACGTCTCACAGTTCGGGGGCAGCGTTTTCTATTTGGATAGGAATATAGATTTGAATTCTCTCTATCAAGTTGTTTTGCTGGGATGAATGTGATAATTTGAAATGTAAGCGTTAACAAAATTCTCCAGACTTCACATTCGTTTGAAAGGAGGAAGCGGAAGAATTAGTAAGAGGGATTTTTGACTCCACAGTAAGTTTTTAAAAATCAAATAAGGAGTGTCAAGAATGCTTGGAAAACGTTTTAAAACCTCTTTACTGCCGTTATTCGCTGGGCTTTTATTGCTGTTTCATTTGGTTCTGGCAGGACCGGCGGCTGCGGGTGCTGAAACGGCGAACAAATCGAATGAGCTTACAGCACCGTCGATCAAAAGCGGAACCATTCTCCATGCATGGAATTGGTCGTTCAATACGTTAAAACACAATATGAAGGATATTCATGATGCAGGATATACAGCCATTCAGACGTCTCCGATTAACCAAGTCAAGGAAGGGAACCAAGGGAATAAAAGCATGTCAAACTGGTACTGGCTGTATCAGCCGACATCGTACCAGATTGGCAACCGTTACTTAGGGACCGAGCAAGAATTTAAAGACATGTGTGAAGCCGCTGAAGAGTATGGCGTAAAGGTCATTGTTGATGCGGTCATCAATCATACCACCAGTGATTATGCTGCCATTTCCAATGAGATTAAGAGTATTCCAAACTGGACCCATGGAAACACACAAATTAAAAACTGGTCTGACCGATGGGATGTCACGCAGAATTCATTGCTGGGGCTGTATGATTGGAATACACAAAATACACAAGTGCAGTCCTATCTGAAACATTTCTTAGAAAGAGCATTGAATGACGGCGCAGACGGATTTCGATTTGATGCGGCCAAACATATAGAGCTTCCGGATGATGGGAATTACGGCAGTCAGTTTTGGCCGAATATCACAAATACATCTGCGGAGTTCCAATACGGAGAAATCCTGCAAGATAGTGCCTCCAGAGATGCTGCATATGCGAATTATATGAATGTGACAGCATCTAACTACGGCCATTCCATAAGATCTGCTTTAAAGAATCGCAATCTGAGCGTGTCAAATATCTCCCATTATGCATCTGATGTGTCTGCGGACAAGCTAGTCACATGGGTGGAATCGCATGATACGTATGCCAATGATGAGGAAGAGTCTACATGGATGAGTGATGACGATATTCGGTTAGGCTGGGCAGTGATTGCTTCTCGGTCAGGCAGTACGCCTCTCTTCTTTTCCAGGCCTGAGGGCGGCGGAAATGGTGTGAGATTCCCAGGGATAAGCCAAATAGGCGACCGAGGAAGCGAGCTATTTAAAGATCAGGCCATCACTGCGGTCAACACATTTCACAATGTAATGGCTGGCCAGCCTGAGGAACTCTCGAATCCGAATGGAAATAACCAGATATTCATGAATCAGCGCGGGTCACATGGCGTTGTGCTGGCAAATGCAGGTTCATCCTCTGTCACCATCAATACGTCAACGAAATTACCTGATGGCAGGTATGCTAATAAAGCTGGTGCCGGTGCATTTCAAGTAACGGATGGCAAACTGACAGGCACGATCAATGCCAGATCTGTGGTTGTTCTATATCCTGACGATATTGCAAATGCGCCTCACGTCTTCCTTGAGAATGTCAAAACAGGAGTCACCCATTTTTTCAATGATCAACTGACGATTACCCTGCGTGCAGATGGGAATACAGCAAAAGCTGTGTATCAAATCAATAAAGGGCAAGAGACAGCGTTTAAGGATGGAGACCAACTAACGATAGGAAAAGGAGATCCATTTGGAAAAGCATACACCATCACATTAAAAGGAACGAACAGTGAGGGCGTAATGAGGACTCAGGAATACAGCTTTGTAAAAAGAGATCCGTCTTCGGCCAAAACAATTGGCTATCAAAATCCAAACCATTGGGGCCAAGTAAATGCTTATATCTATAAACATGATGGGGGCAGGGCGATAGAATTAACCGGATCCTGGCCCGGAAAACCTATGGCTAAAAATGCAGATGGAATTTACACGCTGACGCTGCCTGCGGATACGGATACAACGAACGCCAAAGTGATTTTTAATAATGGCAGCGCCCAAGTGCCCGGTCAGAATCAGCCCGGCTTTGATTACGTGCAAAACGGGTTATATAATGACTCAGGCTTAAGCGGTTCACTTCCTTATTGAGGGCAAGCGATCAGAGGAAAAAATCAAAAGAAACCATCCTAGATGGTTTCTTTTTTGTTCATAAATCAGACAAAACTTTTCTCTTGCAATAGTTTGTGAAATGTTGCACAATATAAATGTGAAACACTTCACAAACAACATCAGAGAAAAACATACCCTGGAAGGATGATTAATGATGAACAAACATGTAAATAAAGTAGCTTTAATCGGAGCGGGTTTTGTTGGAAGCAGTTATGCATTTGCGTTAATTAACCAAGGGATCACAGATGAGCTTGTGGTCATTGATGTAAATAAAGAAAAAGCAATGGGCGATGTGATGGATTTAAACCACGGAAAGGCATTTGCGCCGCAACCGGTCAAAACATCTTTCGGAACATATGAAGACTGCAAGGATGCTGATATTGTCTGCATCTGCGCCGGTGCAAATCAAAAGCCTGGTGAGACACGCCTTGAATTAGTAGAAAAGAACTTAAAGATTTTCAAAGGCATCGTCAGTGAAGTCATGGCGAGCGGATTTGACGGCATTTTCTTAATCGCGACAAATCCTGTTGATATTCTGACTTACGCTACATGGAAATTCAGCGGCCTGCCAAAAGAGAGAGTGATCGGAAGCGGCACAACACTGGATTCTGCGAGATTCCGTTACATGCTGAGCGAATACTTTGGCGCAGCGCCTCAAAACGTGCACGCGCATATTATCGGAGAGCACGGTGATACTGAGCTCCCTGTCTGGAGCCACGCGAATGTCGGCGGTGTGCCTGTCAGTGAACTCGTTGAGAAAAACGATGCGTACAAACAAGAGGAGCTAGACCAAATTGTAGATGACGTGAAAAACGCAGCTTACCATATCATTGAGAAAAAAGGTGCGACTTATTATGGCGTTGCGATGAGCCTAGCCCGCATAACAAAAGCCATTCTTCATAATGAAAACAGCATTTTAACTGTCAGCACATATTTGGACGGGCAATACGGCGCAGATGACGTGTACATCGGCGTTCCGGCTGTCGTAAACCGCGGAGGTATTGCAGGCATTACTGAGCTGAGCTTAAATGAGAAAGAAAAAGAACAGTTCCTTCACAGCGCAGGCGTCCTTAAAAACATTTTAAAGCCTCATTTTGCAGAACAACAAGTCAACTAAAAATGCAACTATAGAGTAAAGGGCTGATTGTCAATGTGGGAGCAGTTGTATGATCCGTTTGGAAACGAGTATGTGAGCGCACTCGTGGCGCTCACTCCGATTCTCTTTTTTCTATTGGCTTTAACTGTTTTTAAAATGAAAGGCATTCTTGCGGCATTTCTTACCCTAGCCGTCAGTTTCTTCGTCTCTGTTTTGGCATTTCATATGCCGGTTGAAAAAGCAATTTCTTCTGTTTTACTTGGAATCGGGAGCGGGCTATGGCCGATTGGCTACATCGTCCTGATGGCGGTGTGGCTGTATAAAATCGCAGTGAAAACCGGTAAATTTACCATTATTCGTTCCAGCATTGCCGGCATTTCGCCTGACCAACGATTACAGCTATTATTAATTGGTTTTTGTTTTAACGCGTTTTTGGAAGGCGCGGCCGGTTTTGGTGTTCCGATTGCGATTAGTGCGGCACTGCTCGTCGAACTTGGATTTAAACCGTTAAAAGCGGCGGCGCTCTGCTTGATTGCCAACGCAGCCTCCGGAGCCTTTGGGGCGATCGGGATTCCTGTGATCACAGGGGCGCAGATTGGTGATTTGTCTGCTCTTGAGCTGTCACGGACTTTGATGTGGACGCTGCCGATGATCTCATTTTTCATACCGTTTCTGCTTGTTTTCCTATTAGACCGAATGAAAGGAATCAAACAGACATGGCCTGCCCTGTTGGTTGTGAGCGGTATCTATACAGCGGTTCAGACGCTGACAATGGCGGTGCTCGGGCCGGAATTAGCAAACATTTTGGCGGCCTTATTCAGTATGGGCGGGCTTGCGCTCTTCCTCCGCAAGTGGCAGCCGAAAGAGATCTACCGTGAGGAAGAGGCCGGCGATGCTGGTGAGAAAAAGGCATACAGTGCCGCTGACATTGCGAAAGCGTGGTCTCCCTTCTACATTTTAACTGCGGCGATCACCATCTGGAGCCTTCCTGCCTTCAAAGCGCTTTTCCAAGAAGGCGGACTGTTATATCAGACAACCCTTCTATTGAAAATTCCTTTTCTGCATCAGCAAATTATGAAAATGCCGCCGATTGCGCCATCTGCCATGCCGTTAGATGCAGTCTTTAAAGTCGACCTGCTGTCAGCGACTGGTACAGCAATTTTAGCGGCAGTCATCGTGACAGGGCTGTTCAGCCAAAACTTCTCTTATCGGGATGCCTTTGCTTCCTTGAAGGAGACTGGAAAAGAGCTGTGGGTGCCGATTATGACGATCTGCTTCGTGATGGGATTTGCCAATCTGGCCAACTTCGCAGGGCTCAGCTCTTCAATTGGGTTGGAACTGGCGAAAACAGGAGACTTGTTCCCGTTTGTCAGTCCAGTTCTCGGCTGGATCGGAGTGTTCATTACGGGTTCTGTTGTCAGCAATAACGCTTTGTTCGGACATTTGCAGGTTGTCACCGGAGCGCAGATCGGTGCGGGTTCTGATTTATTGTTAGCTGCAAATACAGCGGGCGGGGTGATCGCGAAACTTGTTTCTCCTCAGTCTATCGCCATTGCCGCCGCAGCGGTAGGCCAGACTGGCAAGGAATCTAAACTGTTTAAACGGACAGTGGCGTACAGCCTGATTCTGTTATTGATCATTTGTATATGGACGTTTATTCTAGCCAAATTAGGAGTGTAATAAAAAAAGCAGTACATGCCAGCCATGTACTGCTTTTTTGTTAATTTGCTTTCTTCTCCATTTCCGCTGTTGTTTTTACTCTGGCTTTACCCATAAACAAAACGGTAACTGCCGCGAGGACAATCGGAATCAAAGCGAGCAAAAAGACATATGTGATGCTTGATGACATCGCGTCAATGATGCGATTGAGGATCGCCTCAGGAATTTGGGAGCGTGTTCCTGCTTGGAAAATCTCCTGCGGGTCGCCGATATTTTGCGCGGCGCCAGAGCCCGCTGAGCCTTTCATGCCGCTGAAGGCGTCGCTCAGCTTGTTTGTGAATACGTTTGTTTGCACCGTTCCGAAAATAGTGACGCCCAGGGTCATCCCGAATGACCGCAAAAATGAATTTGTAGAGTTTGCCGACCCCCGAAAACGAGGTTCAAGATCATTCATTGATGCTGCCGGAAGCAGGGAGAAGTTAAAGCCTACCCCAAATCCTGAAATCATCATAAAGACGGTCAGCCAAACCCGTGCTGTGTCAGGCGTCATGTTGGATAGAAGCAGCATGCCGATAAAGAAAGCCGTAACAGATATCAGCATCAAATTGCGGAAGCTTGCCTTCGTTTGGAAGATCCCGCCGATCATGCTCCCGATGACTGACCCAATCATCATCGGCGTCAAAATGAAGCCAGCGCTCGTCGCTGAGCTGCCGTATACCGCCTGAACGAAAATCGGAATAAATACCGCTAAAATAATGAATGTTCCGCCATACAGGAATGCGAGAATCTGCGCTGTGGCAAACAAACGGTTTTTAAACATCCAGAAAGAAATAATCGGCTCTTCCGCTTTTCTCTCCACAATAAAAAAGGCAATGAAGAAAACGGCGAATACAATAAACAGGCCAATGATCTGAATGGAATTCCAATCGTATGTTTTGCCGCCAAGCTCAAGGGCGAACATCAGGCATACAATAGATACGACTAAGGTAATCGCACCGCCCCAGTCAATTTTCTGTTTTCTGTGCTCCAAAGATTCTTTGTAGTAGCGGATAATGAAAAACAATGACAATGCACCGATCGGCACATTAATGTAAAACACCCAGTGCCAGCTGATCGCATCTGTAATGATCGCGCCTAACAGCGGCCCAAGAACACTTGATAATCCGAATACAGCACCGAACATGCCGGACATTTTTCCGCGTTTTTCCGGCGGGAACAAATCAAAGATAATGGTAAAGGCAATCGGCAGGAGCGCGCCGCCTCCAATCCCTTGAATGGCCCGGTAAATGATCAGCTGATTCATCGTCTGTGCAATTCCGCATAAAGCCGACCCGATTAAGAAAAAAATAAGTCCAAACAGGAAAAAGCGTTTTCGGCCGTACATATCGGAAAGCTTTCCGTAAATCGGCATTCCAGCCATGACCGCCACCATATAGGATGCCGTCACCCAAGCGAATTTATCAAAGCTCCCAAGATCCGCTACGATGCTGCCCATTGCGGTCGCAACAATCGTATTGTCCATTGCAGACATCAAGATGCCCAGCAGGAGACCGAGGACCACAAATTTAGTGGAAGCCTGTTTTGCTGATGTGGTGTCCATTTGCTCTACCTCCTCTTACTTTTCTATGTAAGTTCTGCTATCATGATAATAGTTTGATCGTTAAATATCTCGATTATCAAGATAAATTTGATTCTATAGGGAGGACTGTCAGTTGTCAACAAGAAATTCCAGAAGTGAGTTGGAAAAGACTGCCGTTCAGCTTTTTCGGAAATTGGGCACGAGAACGGTTCTGTTTCATCAGGCAGCCGCTCAGGCTCTCGGTCTATTTCCCACCGATTTGAAATCAGCTGACATCTTAAATGAAGCGGGACCGATGACGGCCGGAGAGCTGGGGAAAAAGACGGGCCTCAGCACGGGTTCAGTCACGGCGCTTGTTGACCGGCTGGAAAAAGCGGGGTATGTGGCTCGTGAAAAGGACCCGAACGACCGCAGAAGAGTTATCATCGTTCCGTTGACCGCCTCGAAAAAACATGTGAAGGATTTGTTCCGCTCTCTGTCAGAGTCGACGATGGATTTGTGCCGCGAGTATACGGAAGAGGAACTGGAACTCATTTTCAGCTTCGTAGGCAAAGCTGCCGATATTATGGAGGAAGAGCTTAAACGTCTGAAACAGTAACAAAATTGTGCATAGCTTGGCCCGTTCCCGAATAAATTGTACAAGTTACGTAAGAGAAGGGAGTACGGGCCGGTGAACATTTTTTTGAGCTATATTGTGCTGGGACTGTCCTTGTCTGCGCCTGTGGGACCAGTGAATGCGGCGCAAATAGACAAAGGAATTAAAAACGGTTTTTGGCATGCATGGATTTTTGGTTTAGGCGCCATGACAGCGGACGGACTGTACATGCTTTTTATCTATTTCGGGCTGTCACAGTTTTTGACCGCTCCATTCGTGAAAACATTTTTGTGGCTCTTCGGCTTTTTTGTTCTGACCTATACCGGAATTGAAACACTGAAAAATGTTAGAGAACCGATGGATGTGCGAAGCTCGCGGGGAAAACCGTCATACAGGAAAACGTTCACTTCGGGTTTTCTTATTTCACTCTCAAATCCTTTGAGCATCCTTTTTTGGCTTGGAATTTACGGGAGCATTCTTGCGAAAACAGCAGAGGCCTACAATATGAATGAGCTTCTGATCTATAGCTCCGGCATCATGATCGGCATATTAATTTGGGATTTTTGCATGGCTATTACAGCCAGCATGTTCAGAAATCTGCTTCATGAAAAGCTCTTGAGAGGATTAACCGGAATTGCAGGTATATCCCTTCTTGTATTCGGCTTTTACTTCGGTTATCAGGGCATCAAACAGTTATTGGGCTGATTCATGAAGGACAGTCACCCGACGCCGCCAGTTTTAATATAGTATTCAGATGATACTGGAGGTGGATCAATGGTGAAGGGGATTTACACCAAAAGTTTTCTGGAACGTATGCAAGAAGAGCTTCCTGAATGGCAAAGAATCGCTTTTGAGCTGCTGGCAGAAACTCTGGCGGACGACGCGGATACGTTTCCGTGCATTCCCGGACGCCAGGCGTTTCTGACTGATCAGCTTCGGATTGCTTTTGCCGGAGATCCGCGGGAAAACCGTACAGCGGAGGAACTGGCTCCGTTGCTTGCGGAGTACGGCAGGATATCGCGGGACACGGGAAAATACGCATCCCTCGTTGTGTTGTTTGATACTCCGGAAGACTTGGCGGAGCATTATTCGATTGAAGCATATGAAGAGCTGTTTTGGAGCTTTTTAAATAAACTGAGTCATCAAGACAAAAAAGAGTGGCCGGAAGACATTCCGGCCGATCCCGAGCATTATAAATGGGAGTTTTGTTTTGACGGTGAGCCGTACTTTATTCTGTGTGCTACACCGGGGCATGAGGCGAGACGAAGCCGTAGCTTTCCCTATTTTATGATCACGTTTCAGCCAAGATGGGTGTTTGATGACTTAAATGGATCAACCGCATTTGGCCGCAACATGAGCAGGCTGATCCGCTCCCGGTTAAAAGCCTACGATCAAGCCCCTGTTCATCCGCATTTAGGCTGGTATGGAGGAAAGGATAACCGTGAATGGAAACAGTATTTCCTCCGTGACGACGAACAACAGGTATCAAAGTGCCCGTTTTCTTATTTAAAAAACATGTTCAACAAAATGAAATAAATCACGGGCTTGCAGGGCTGTCTTTATGTCCCTGCTTTTTTTGATAAATCATGGTAACGATGGCAATGACCACGAGAAAACCAATGCTCACAAAAAAACCGGGCCGGCTTGATTTTTCAAACAGTGTACCGGATACAGCCGCTGCAATCAGAACCATCGCTAAATAAATTTGCGTTTTTCCCATTCCTTCAGGATCAGTCAGCTTTTTGCTGGAGAACAGGATAAACAGCCAAGTGTATAAAAGCATAAGCCCCGCAGCAGTCGTCATGTGCTCATAAATGTTTTTGGGCAGCACTAAAGACAGAATGATGGATAGGACAAGCCCCGCAAACGTCAGTCCCAGTGCCGGCCAGCATATTTTTTTGCCTTCCTTTAAGGTAAAGCATTTTGGCGCGTCACCGTCATCAGCCATCGTACAAAGCAATGTCGTAACGGCAAAAAGCGAAGCAACGAGGGTCGAGAATCCGGCGATGATAAAAATCCCATTAAATATATCAAGGATGATCTCAAGGTTATATCCTTTTAATGACGTAATGAACGGGCTGTCCTGCTCAGTAAACCTGTGTAATGGAACAAGCAGCAAGGCCAGTCCAATCGAAATAATATAAATAATCGCCAGCGTCGCCAGCATCAGTTTTCCTGATTTAGACGCTTCTTCTGGTTTTTTTAAGTGAACCGCCATCAGCCCCATGACTTCAATTCCGCCAAATGCGTAAAACGCGTAGATTAAGCCTGTCCACAGCCCCATGGCACCATATGGGAAAAACTCACTCGTCTTATTTGGAACCTGTACATCGGGCCTTCCGCCGGACAGGATGCCGCATAATGCCAGGATGGCAATGACAATGAACATAAAAATAGCGGCTGTTTTGATGACCGCCAGCACGTTTTCTGTCTTCTCAAAAACAGACAGCCCGGTAAAGATAATCAGTAGCCCAAGTACCGCGTAGATTGAAGCAAATACCCATAGCGGCACCTGAGGAAACCAGTGCTTCGTAAATAACGAAATGGCTGTCAGCTGGCTTCCGGTAATCAGCATTTCTGATGACCAGTACACCCAGCCGTTGCTGAAGCCGGCCCACCTGCCAAACGCTTTTCGCGCATACGCACAAAACGAGCCTTTTTCAGGCTGCTTTGCCGACAGCTTGGCAAGCTGCTCGAATACAAAATACGTGCCGATCGCCCCAATTAGAAATGAAAGCAGAACGGAAAAGCCGCTTTTGACTATTGCAATGCTGGAACCGAGAAAAAATCCTGTTCCGATTGTGCATCCTATCCCGATTAATGACAGCTGCCACCAGGCTAGATTTCCTTTTTGCTGATCTTTTTTTGTTTGACTCATAATCATTTCAACCCCTTTTATCTAAGGTTAGATTGCGACCCGCCCGAAGCTTATATACATCGGATTTTTGCCTCTTTTTACATGGAGAAGGCGGAGGACGCTCATACTAATGAAAAAAGGAGCGAGCCGATGACACAGCAATATATCGTGGAGCCGAAGAAAGGGCTTGGGCTGAAACTGAAAAAGGGGCAGATTTTGAAGGTGGTTGATGTTGAAGGGCAGCAGGTTGCTGATTTTGTCGCGTACCATGCCAAGGATTTTTATGAGCACCTCGATCAGGGCGCGACAATTGATGCAAATCACTCCATTCATGTGAAAGTCAACGATCATATCTACTCGAATCTGTACAAACCGATGCTGACGCTGATTGAGGATACGGTCGGCAAGCATGATCTGCTACTTCCCGCCTGCCGTCCTGACATGAACAGGCTCTTATACGGCAAGCAAAAGGATGAGTTTCAGGATACGTGCTATGACAATATGAACCGTGCGCTTGAGCAGTTTGGCGTGCCGAAGCCTCACATGCATTATCCGTTTGCGATTTTTATGAATACTGTCCTTGATGAGAAAGGGAACTTGTCTGTGGAAACGCCGCTTTCGAATGCCGGTGATTATGTAAGGCTTCGGGCAGAAATGGATTTGGTTGTCGCGTTTTCTTCCTGCCCAATCGAAAAAGGAAAGTGCAATGGCGAAAGTGTCACGTCTATACGCGTGGAAGTCAGCTGATCTCTCTTGTTCACTGTGAATGAAGACCTGTGCTATATTTAATAGGGATACATAACTGGCATGATTCATTTTCATCAATTAGGGGAAATGATCAAATAAGTAACAGCGAAACTGTACAGGAGGAATGATTGGGATGAGCATGCAGGAAAAGATTATGCGTGAATTACATGTAAAGCCCTCAATTGATCCAAAGCAAGAAATTGAGGACCGAATCAATTTTTTAAAACAATATGTAAAGAAAACCGGCGCTAAAGGCTTTGTATTGGGAATCAGCGGCGGACAGGATTCAACTCTTGCGGGGCGCCTTGCCCAGCTTGCGGTGGAACGCATTCGCGAGGAGGGCGGAGACGCTCAATTTATCGCGGTCCGTCTTCCGCATGGCACACAGCAGGATGAAGACGATGCCCAGCTTGCTTTGAAGTTCATTAACCCGGACAAATCATGGAAGTTCGATATTAAATCGACCGTCAGCGCTTTTTCTGATCAATATGAGCAGGAAACGGGCGATAAGCTGACTGACTTTAATAAAGGAAACGTAAAAGCAAGAACAAGAATGATCGCTCAATACGCGATCGGCGGACAAGAAGGCCTTCTTGTCATTGGCACTGACCATGCCGCTGAGGCTGTGACTGGTTTCTTTACGAAGTACGGTGACGGCGGAGCGGACCTCCTGCCGCTGACTGGATTGACGAAGCGTCAGGGAAGAAGCCTGCTGAAAGAGCTGGGTGCACCGGAACGCTTATACTTAAAAGAACCAACTGCCGATCTGCTCGACGATAAACCGCAGCAGGCGGATGAAACAGAGCTTGGCATTTCCTACGAGGAGATTGACGATTATCTCGAAGGGAAAGAAGTATCAGCGACAGTGTCAGAAGCGCTGGAAAAACGCTACAGCATAACTGAACATAAACGTCAGGTTCCGGCGTCTATGTTTGATGACTGGTGGAAATAAGATAAAGAAAGCCCGCTCTCAGAGCGGGCTTTTGTGTGTGCAGTCTTTATTTGAAGCGGATATGATTCAGCTTTATCAGTAATCTGTCAGTGAACCTTTGGAGACTGCCCCTCTTGTCAGGGTCTAATGCAAGATTGGCTCTCGCGGCAATGGCTTCTGCCGCATCCTGAATCGACAGGCTGTCTGTTTCAATGTGGTCCGCAAAGATTGGTGATGATAATCCCTCAATACAGCGGTCAATTTGTTTGGCTGCCCATGAGTTTTTTCCTTCCGCTCTTGTGCGCAGCCGTTTTAACAAGGTTTCCTTTGAAGCCATCAGCGTAAAATGGTAAACGGTTCTGCCGTCCTGTCTGAGTCTGCCGATGATCTCATTGAAGTATTCAGGATGTACAATCGTCATGGGCACAATAATGATCCCGCGGTATGTATCGGTCAGGGAGGCAAGCAGGCTGTAATTGAACGTCCGCCATAAGGGATAGCTTTGAAAATCGTCCTCCGCGATCTCCGGCGGTATCATGGAGCGCATCGCAAAACCCATTTTCTCAGGATCATACACGTAGGATGGTTTCAGCCTTCTATGCAGTTCGAAAGCTGTTTGTGTTTTTCCGGAACCAAAAGCCCCGTTTATCCATATAATCATCGCCATCTCTCCCTTCCTATTTATCATACAAAAAAAGGCCCTTCCAACGAAGAGCCAGCGGCAAAAACATAAAGGCAGAAGATTTTAATGCTTTTTTGCGTCGAAGTATTAAAATATCTGCCGGAATGTTGTACAATGAATGTCATTCAGGCAAAAACGGTTGAACGGTAAAGCGAAGATGATAGGCTTGAACAGTAAAGGGCGGGAAAGCCGCTATCTATATAAATATTCGCTAATTAAGCATATAATGAATATAAAATTTCATTCCTTAGGAGGATTTCGCCGAAGATGAACGCTAAACGAGCCATCCCAGTAAGAGAAAGAAATATCGTCCTGATCGGATTCATGGGTGTAGGAAAAACAACAATCGGCCAATTGGTCGCGAAAAAATTATATAGAGATTTTATCGATATTGACCAAGAGATCGAAAAGGATTTCAATATGTCAATTCCTGAGATGTTTGAGAAAAAGGGAGAAGACTTTTTCCGGAAAACGGAGAAGGAATATATTTTAGACATCTGCCATCATAAACGATTCAAAATCGTATCTCTGGGCGGCGGATCTTTTAAACAAGAGGAAATTAGAAAGTGCTGTCTGGAAAACTGTCTCGTGCTTCATCTGGACCTGTCATGGGAGAACTGGAAGCAGCGCGCGGATTTATTGATTGAGAGCCGTCCTGTACTGCATAACCGTTCAATGGATGAAATGGAACAGCTGTTTAATGAAAGAAAAGTCATTTATGACAAGCACAATTCAAAAGTGGCAACAGACAACCTCTCCCCGGAAGAGGTTGCCGATTACATTGTTGAGACATTAAAAATTGGCTGGGATCTTTATCAGCCGATGTAAAAAGCCGTGCGCTGCGCACGGCTTTTTATCGTTTTATCCCTTGTATCAAAATCGCTTTTAAACAAAAAGAGTGGGGCTCTCCGTTTCGGTTTAATGTAATACAGAACGTGTCGCGTGCTTCGTCTGATGCGTGATTCAAGTGGGCAATGATTTGTTTTTCCCGGACAGCGGGGGTTCCACCCCGTTTGATCCAGTTTTTGTATTGAATCGGCAAATTCCACTTTTGGATGTCTTGATAGGCCAGCTGATTAGCGATGAACATCGACTGCCATTCAGATAGGGAGCTCTCCCGCACGTGGGATGGATCTCGGAGCCGGTTCAAATGATTGACAAACTCATCAAGATTGGGATCTTCAGGCGCGTAATGGTCAACCAAGAGAAAACGTCCGTCCTTCTTCAGCACGCGTGCAACTTCAGTGATGGCTTTGCGAACATCTGAAAAATGGTGGGCCGCGTATCGGCAGGTGACGATATCAAATGAATCGTCGGGGAAGGGGAGTGACTCAGCCGTTCCTTGCCGAAAGCTTATGTTTTCCGCTCCTTTTTCTTGCACAAACGAGGATGCAACCTCGACCATTTCCTTCGTCGCATCAACGCCGATGCATTCCTGTACATATGGGGAAAAAGCCAGCGCCGTATGGCCTGCACCCGCTCCGATATCCAGCACCCGCTGCTCTGCCCGGCATTCCGCCGTTTTGATCATCAACCCCAAATCTTCCCCCTCGGCAAATACCTTCTCATCCCGATACATCTCGGCGTTTTTAGAAAACGGTGTTTCATTTGTCATCAAAACCATCTCCTTTTTTTTGCAAATGTTAATATGGATTATGTTAGCAACTTCTGTTATGATTCGTCCAAGATATAAAAATGATAAAAACGATAGGTTCAACCTATGGAGGCTGTATGGATATTAAAGTGATGGAATACGCAGCGGAAATCGCCAGGCACCAAAGCTTTACAAAGGCAGCGGAGCATCTTCATATCGCTCAGCCATCTCTCAGCCAGCAAATCAAAAAGCTTGAGGCTGAGCTGGGGCTTACTCTCTTTCACAGATCCCACGGCTCTGTTACGCTGACACCTCACGGCAGGCGTTTCATTGAAAAAGCCGAGAACATCATTCGTTCCAGAGATGACTTGCTCCGGGAAATGCAGGAGCGGTCGCAGGGGCTCGGGCACAAGCTCTCCATTGGAATTCCTGCTGTAACGGGGAGATATATCTTTCCTCCTTTGCTGAAGCAATTTTTGGCGCGCTATCCGCATGTGGAGGTTCAGCTAGTTGAAAAAGATCCAGTTTCTTTAGAGGAGATGACGGCAAAGGGAGAGGTTGATCTATCTGTATTATCTTTGCCGATTGAGGATGAGCGGCTATCTATTACACCCTTGCTCACGGAGCCGATTGTGCTGGCAGTGCCGAGAGAAAAACAAAGGTGGATGCCGCCGGAAATGATCACGCTGATTGATAAGGCGCTTGAAGAAGAGGAAGGCCGTCAGCCGTGTGTGCCGCTTGAAATGGTGAGACACGTTCCTTTTATTCTCTTAAAAGAAGGCTTTGGTTTTCGCAGGACAGTTCTCGACCTCTGTGCGGAAAGCGGCTTTAAGCCGAATACAGCTTTTAAGACGAGCCATATTGAAACCGCGCAATCCCTTGTGGCCAATGGGTTAGGCGTGACAATGGCGCCGAATATGGTCAGAAGGGATAAAGATCCGGGAGTAATCTATTTATCTATACAATCCGCGCCATCACGCACCCTCGTCTTTGTATTTTTAAAGAACCGCTACGTCAGCCTGACAGCTCAGGCCTTTATGGTACTGAGCCAGGAAAGTCTTAAACAAACGTTTGATGAGGACAGCCTGGAAAACAAGAGTGAAAATATTTAGAAAATTATACGGGAACGTGGTAGTATAAGAATA
This sequence comes from Bacillus sp. N12A5, assembly GCF_026790125.1. Classification (NCBI taxonomy): domain Bacteria; kingdom Bacillati; phylum Bacillota; class Bacilli; order Caryophanales; family Bacillaceae; genus Bacillus; species Bacillus sp. N12A5. Next base: position 85,786 of record NZ_JALAMR010000004.1, read on the forward strand.
CAAATTAAATCTTATAAAACAAAGGAGAATAATCGGAAATGCAACTATTCGATATGCCGCTCGACCAATTGCAAACGTATAAGCCTGAAAAAACAGCTCCGAACGATTTTTCTGAGTTTTGGAAATCATCTTTGGATGAACTTGCGAAAGTCCAAGCAGCACCTGATTTACAGCTGGTTGATTATCCTGCTGACGGAGTAAAAGTGTACCGCCTCACATATAAAAGCTTTGGAAACGCCCGCATTGCCGGATGGTACGCGGTGCCTGACAAGAAAGGCCCGCATCCGGCGATCGTCAAATATCACGGTTACAACGCAAGCTATGACGGTGAGATTCATGAAATGGTGAACTGGGCGCTCCACGGTTACGCCGCATTTGGCATGCTTGTCCGCGGTCAGCAGAGCAGCGAGGATACGAGTATTTCTCCGCACGGTCATGCTTTGGGCTGGATGACGAAAGGAATTCTTGATAAAGATACATACTATTACCGGGGAGTTTATCTGGATGCCGTCCGCGCGCTTGAAGTCATCAGCAGCTTTGAGGAAGTCGACGAAACAAGAATCGGTGTGACAGGCGGAAGCCAGGGCGGCGGCTTGACGATTGCCGCAGCGGCTCTGTCAGACATTCCGAAAGCCGCGGTTGCCGATTATCCTTACTTAAGCAACTTTGAACGGGCTATTGATGTGGCGCTTGAACAGCCATACCTTGAAATCAATTCCTTCTTTAGAAGAAATGGCAGCCCGGAAACAGAAGAACAGGCGATGAAGACACTTTCATATTTCGATATTATGAATCTCGCTGACCGAGTGAAGGTGCCTGTCCTGATGTCGATCGGACTGATTGACAAGGTCACGCCGCCTTCTACCGTGTTTGCCGCCTACAACCATTTGGAGACAGAGAAAGAGCTGAAGGTGTACCGCTATTTCGGACATGAGTATATCCCTGCCTTTCAAACAGAAAAGCTTGCTTTCTTTAAGCACCATCTTAAAGGCTGATAAATGTGAAAAGCCGCCGCACATCATCAGGCGGTTTTTTTCTGCAAACTGCCGGAATGAGAACAGACTGGAGACGAATAGATATGAAACAAAGGATCATTGATGAATTGAAACGAATCGAGCGATCATACGGAGTTAAAATCGTATACGCCGTTGAGTCAGGAAGCCGCGCATGGGGATTCCCGTCGCAGGATAGTGATTATGATGTCCGCTTTATCTATGTGCCGAAAAAGGAGTGGTATTTTTCAATTGTGCAGGAGCGGGATGTCATTGAGGAACCGATTCACGATTTACTGGATATCAGCGGCTGGGAGCTGAGAAAGACGCTGCGCCTCTTTAAAAAGTCAAACCCCCCGCTCCTTGAATGGCTGTCCTCAGATATCGTGTATTACGAAGCTTTTACGACCGCAGAGCAGTTAAGAAAGCTGCGGACGGAGGCATTTAAGCCTGAAGCAAGCGTGTATCACTATATCAACATGGCGAGGAGGAACGTTAAGGATTACCTTCAAGGGCAAGAGGTCAAAATCAAAAAGTATTTCTACGTGCTTCGGCCTATTTTGGCCTGTAAATGGATTGAAAAGCACGGAACCATTCCGCCAATGGACTTTACGGTTTTGATGGATGAACTTGTTGCTGAACCCGAACTGAAGGCAGAAATGGAAACCTTGCTTGAACGGAAAAGAAGAGGCGAGGAGCTTGACCTCGAAGCAAGAATCGATGTCATTCACCAATTCATTGAAACAGAAATCGAAAGAATCATGGAAGTGGCAAAAACGCTGAAGGCAGAAAAAAAGGATATCACAACCGAATTGAATCGTTTGTTAATGAATACGGTTGAAGAAGTGTGGAAGGATGGAGGAAGCTGATGTTTTTTGTCGCTTCCTTTTCTCCTTTATTCGACAAGATGTCCCCCGACTTTCTAACTATCTGATTGTGGCAAACCCACAAAAATTATCAGAATCTTTGTATTTTGGGAATATTGTGAACCTAGGTTTTGTCCATTTACAATAAACTCATACAAATACTTCTTAGATTGCGGGGTGTTGAGGTTGGAAGTGATCACAAGAGATTTTTTCTTATTTTTATCCAAAAGCGGCTTTCTCAATAAAATGGCGAGGAACTGGGGAAGCCGGGTAGCAGCGGGTAAAATTATCGGCGGGAATGATTTTAACAGTTCAATCCCGACCATTCGACAGCTTAACAGCCAAGGCTTGTCAGTTACTGTCGATCATTTAGGCGAGTTTGTGAACAGCGCCGATGTCGCAAGGGAGCGTACGGAAGAGTGCATTCAAACCATTGCGACGATTGCGGATCAGCAGCTGAACTCACACGTTTCTTTAAAAATGACGTCTTTAGGTCTCGATATAGATATGGATCTAGTGTATGAAAACATGACGAAAATTCTCCAAACGGCGGAGAAGCATAAAATCATGGTCACCATTGACATGGAAGATGAAGTCAGATGCCAGAAAACACTTGATATTTTCAAAGATTTCAGAAAGAAATACGAGTATGTGAGCACAGTGCTTCAAGCCTATCTGTACCGGACGGAAAAAGACATTGACGATCTGGATTCTTTACACCCGTTCCTTCGCCTTGTAAAAGGAGCTTATAAAGAATCAGAAAAAGTAGCCTTCCCGGAGAAAAGCGATGTCGATGAAAATTACAAAAAAATCATCAGAAAGCAACTCTTAAACGGTCACTATACAGCGATTGCCACACATGACGACAAAATGATCGACTTTACAAAGCAGCTTGCCAAGGAGCATGGCATAGCCAATGACAAGTTTGAATTTCAAATGCTGTACGGCATGCGGTCGCAAACCCAGCTCAGCCTCGTAAAAGAAGGTTATAACATGAGAGTCTACCTGCCATACGGCGAAGATTGGTACGGCTATTTTATGAGACGCCTTGCAGAACGTCCGTCAAACATTGCATTTGCTTTCAAAGGAATGACAAAGAAGTAAAAAGGAGAGATTAACATGACAACACCTTACAAACACGAACCATTCACAAATTTCCAAGATCCAAACAACGTGGAAGCGTTTAAAAAAGCGCTTGCGACCGTAAGCGAATATTTAGGAAAAGACTATCCGCTTATCATTAACGGTGAGAGAGTGGAAACAGAAGCGAAAATTGTTTCCATCAACCCGGCTGATAAAGAAGAAGTTGTCGGCAGAGTGTCAAAAGCTTCCCAAGAGCACGCCGAGCAAGCGATTGAAGCAGCTGCGAAGGCGTTTGAAGAGTGGCGCTACACGTCTCCTGAGGAAAGAGCGGCTGTCCTATTCCGCGCTGCTGCCAAGGTCCGCAGCAGAAAGCATGAATTCTCCGCTCTGCTTGTAAAAGAAGCAGGGAAGCCTTGGAACGAGGCGGATGCTGATACGGCTGAAGCGATCGACTTCATGGAGTATTATGCACGCCAAATGATCGAACTGGCAAAAGGCAAACCGGTTAACAGCCGTGAAGGCGAGAGAAACCAATATGTGTACACGCCGACTGGCGTAACAGTCGTTATCCCGCCTTGGAACTTCTTGTTCGCGATCATGGCAGGAACAACAGTGGCGCCAATCGTTACTGGAAACACAGTGGTTCTGAAACCTGCCAGCGCAACACCTGTCATCGCTGCAAAATTTGTTGAGGTGCTTGAAGAGTCAGGGTTACCGAAGGGCGTAGTCAACTTTGTTCCAGGAAGCGGAGCGGAAGTCGGAGACTACCTTGTTGACCATCCGAAAACAAGCCTTATCACATTTACGGGATCAAGAGAAGTTGGTACGAGAATTTTCGAACGTGCGGCGAAAGTTCAGCCGGGCCAGCAGCACTTAAAGCGTGTCATCGCTGAAATGGGCGGTAAAGATACGGTTGTTGTCGATGAGGATGCGGACATTGAATTAGCGGCTCAATCCATCTTTACATCAGCGTTTGGCTTTGCGGGACAAAAATGTTCTGCAGGTTCACGTGCAGTAGTCCATGAAAAAGTGTATGATCAAGTATTAGAGCGTGTCATTGAAATTACAGAATCAAAAGTAACAGCAACACCTGACAGTGCGGATGTTTATATGGGACCTGTCATCGACCAAGGTTCTTATGATAAAATTATGAGCTATATTGAGATCGGAAAACAGGAAGGGCGTTTAGTAAGCGGCGGCACTGGTGACGATTCGAAAGGATACTTCATCAAACCGACGATCTTCGCTGACCTTGATCCGAAAGCAAGACTCATGCAGGAAGAAATTTTCGGACCTGTCGTTGCATTTTCTAAAGTGTCAAACTTTGATGAAGCTTTAGAAGTGGCAAACAATACTGAATATGGTTTGACAGGCGCGGTCATCACAAACAACCGCAAACACATCGAGCGTGCGAAACAGGAATTCCATGTCGGAAACCTGTACTTCAACCGCAACTGTACAGGCGCTATCGTCGGCTACCATCCGTTTGGAGGCTTCAAATTGTCCGGCACGGATTCAAAAGCAGGCGGACCGGATTACTTGGCACTGCACATGCAAGCAAAAACAATCAGTGAAATGTTCTAAAGCGGGACTAAATGGGCATCCTCCCTGCGGGGATGTCCATTTCATCCATATACTATAAAAAAGAGGAGGAAGTGCCATAGAAAACACACAGCTGATTATCTCGATTTGTATTTATATGGCTGGGATGCTGCTGATTGGCTACTTTGCCTATAAGCGCACGTCGAATCTGACGGATTACATGCTGGGAGGACGTTCTTTAGGTCCAGCTGTAACCGCTCTCAGTGCGGGTGCTGCCGATATGAGCGGCTGGCTGCTGATGGGGCTCCCTGGCGCCATGTTTTCAACGGGTCTGAGCGGAGTTTGGATTGTTTTCGGGCTTTGTCTTGGGGCGTGGGCGAACTGGCTCTATGTTGCGCCGCGGCTGAGAACCTATACTGAAAAAGCGGGGAATTCTATTACAATTCCCGGATTCCTGGAAAATCGCTTTGGAGATCAAACAAAGCTTCTCAGACTGTTTTCAGGAATTGTCATTTTAGTCTTTTTCACGTTTTATGTATCGTCCGGAATGGTATCCGGCGGCGTCTTATTCAACAGTATCTTGGGGATGGATTATCACACCGGCCTCTGGATCGTGACGGGTGTTGTTGTGGCATATACCCTGTTTGGCGGCTTTTTGGCAGTCAGCTGGACAGATTTTGTTCAGGGGATCATTATGTTTGCCGCACTCATTCTCGTTCCGATCGTTACGCTTTTCCACACAGGAGGAGCAGGTGAAACAGTTACTGAAATCCGCTCTGTTGATCCAGATATGTTTAATATTTTCAAAGGAACAAGCGTCCTTGGCATTATTTCTTTGTTTGCCTGGGGGTTGGGCTACTTTGGCCAGCCGCATATCATTGTGCGTTTTATGGCGATAACGTCTGTTAAAGAAATCAAAAGAGCGCGCAGAATCGGAATGGGCTGGATGATTTTGTCTGCAGTCGGCGCAGTGCTGACCGGTTTGGGCGGAATCGCTTATTACCATCAGCGCGGTATGACATTAAAGGACCCAGAGACGATTTTTATTCAATTAGGGAATATTTTGTTCCATCCAATTATCACAGGTTTTCTGATTTCAGCGATTTTGGCTGCGATTATGAGTACCATTTCTTCTCAGCTGCTTGTGACGTCAAGCTCACTGGTAGAAGATTTGTATAAGTCGATGTTCAGACGCTCAGCTTCTGATAAAGAACTGGTATTTTTGGGCCGTCTGGCTGTTCTGGCTGTTTCAATTGTTGCGTTACTGCTGGCTTGGGAGAAAAACAATACGATCCTTGGATTGGTCAGCTACGCATGGGCGGGCTTCGGTGCATCATTTGGGCCTGTTGTACTGCTCAGTCTGTTTTGGAAACGAATGACCAAATGGGGGGCACTCGCCGGCATGATTGTGGGAGCAGCAACTGTAATCATTTGGGCGAATGCCGGTCTTTCGGACTTTCTGTATGAAATGATACCTGGTTTTGCTGCGAGTCTATTATCTGTTTTTGTTGTCAGTGTATTGACGCAGGCTCCGTCACAAGCTGTCACAGACCAGTTCAATGACTACCAAGATACAATGTCACAATAAAGATCGAAAGGAGGAGGAAGGGGTTGTCCCTTTTTCCTCTTTTCTCCTTTTTAACGGCTGTTTTTTCTTTTGGAAACAAACGTATTTTTTTCTATACAAAAAGACCCCGTATGGATATGATTAAAGTAAAAAAAGTATAGGAGAAAAAGGTATGGAAGAGCTTTTAGAGAGAGTTTTTTCATTTTCAGATGTTGATAAGCTGATTGATTTTATCAGCTATGAACTGCAAAAACCAGTGATACTGGAAAGCGCGGATTTCTTTTTGTTAGCCTATAATTCTTACTATATTAACCATTTTGATTCTGCCAACCAGCAGACTATTTTTTCGAAAAAATGTCCGGTTCAGATCTTTGAGAGGTTTCTGAAGGACGGAATCATTGAAAAGCTGAAAACAGAACCTGAGCCTTTTCGCGTCAATAAAATTGAAAGCATTGGGTTAAACCAGAGGGTGGTCGTGAGTGCGAAGCACAAAGGGGAAGTCATGGGCTACATCTGGATTCAGGAGCTGGATCAAAATCTGACAGACGAAGAGCTTGATTTTTTATACGAGACCTCCTTCCATGTCGGGAAAATCATTTATAAAACGAACAAGCTGAAACAGGAAAAGGAAGAAAAAGCAGAGGATCTCATCAAACGGGCGATCTATCAGCAATTCACCTCTGAGAAGGAACTTAGGCGGGAGGCTGAAAAGATCAACACCGTGCTGCCTTCCATGTTTTCGGTTGTCATCCTGCACGCCGCGAATGGGGATGGGGAAGCGGTTGAGGATTTAAAGGAAAATATCAGGTCGTATCTGAATTTACGGGATAAAGTCAGTCATGTCTTAACGATCGAATCAAATATTGTCATCGTCGTAGCGAGTTTTTCCCAAAAAAGCTCCGTCTCCTCGGCAGCTTCAGAATTCATAAACAAGCTGTTAACACATTTTCACTTTCAAAAAATACCTACACCTATTTATATCGGTATCGGAAACGAATATGATCACCTATTAAAACTTGGCAAGAGCTACACAGAAGCACTTGAGGTCATCAAAGCCGCAGAAATCACCGGCAATCAGGAAAACATTCCATATGAATATGCCAAACTCGGCATTTACCGCTACTTAGAAAGCATTGAACAGAAAAATGAATTTTTAGAATACGAGAATAAGGACTTGGCTTTATTAAAAGCGAAGGACGAAGAAAGCAGCACTGAGCTGCTCAAAACCTTGGAAGTCTATCTCCTCAACAACTGCAAAACAAAACCAGCAGCAGAACAGCTGTTTATTCACCAAAATACATTGAATTACCGCATCAAACAGATTACTGAAATGACGTCCATCGATTTAAGCGATTTCAGGACACGATGCCAGCTCTATCTTGATTTGATGCTGATGAAAAAGAAATAAAAAAGAAACCAGTACTTGTACTGGTTTCATCTTCACTTAAAAACCTCTGTAAACATACGGATCATCAGGTTTTTTAATGGTGTTCCAGTCGGTTACTTTCACGACAGGAAGCGTTGATTTGAATGGCTGATAATATTCTGAGGCCAGAGTCCCCTTAATATGAATCCATTCATCATCCTTGATGTTCATGTCCTTCGGAAACTCCACAAGCATTCCATAAACGCCGGAATCAGCGATACAGTGAATGATGCCAAACCTCAACACGAACAGCTGGTTTTTGTTAATTGCATTTCCTTTGTACGCAAATCCATGAAACTCAATTGTCCGTCCGAGAAATTCACCCGGATAATTATAGATGGTTTCCATTCCTTTTAGGAAATCATCGTCGGTCAGAGAGATCTCTTTTTTGCTGGAATACTTATCAAACAGCTGTTTCATCTGTTTGTCATAGCTGTCTTGCGCGTAATAAAGGCTGGCGTCAGGCCGCAAATATTGTGTTTGGGAGTAATGATCTCCGCTTTCCATCGCCTTAAATGAAAACCCTTTTGTTTTGACAATAGATGAGTCAAGCGTCGCAATCGGGAAGAAGATGCCAGACACCAAAGGAAAAAGAAAAACAAGATAAATCAAATACCGCTGATAAAACGGCTTGTTTTGTTCATGCTCGTGATCATGGCCGCACCCGCAATCATGATCATGGTGATGCCTTCCTTTTTCAGGCGACTTGATAAATAGATACGCTTGAACGGCTGTCAAAATGGCCAGCAGGAAGATCGCAATAAAGGATAGATAGGCATATTTCATATTGATATATTTTGTTAGGTTTCCTGAGGCATGCAGATGATAAAAGAAAAACGTAAATCCCATCAGCACCAATAAACGAAACATCCAATCACCCCTTTACCAGTAGTGATCCCGCTAAGACAAGCACGACAATGTACGTAATCAGCAGGAAAACAAAACGTTTTTTGAAGGCCGCGAGCATCATCAATAGATTCTTAATATCCACCATTGCACCAAAGACGAGAAAGGCGATTAATGATCCTAATGAAAATGTGCTGCTGAAGGAAGATGCGATGAACGCATCGACTTCCGAACAAAGCGATAAGACAAACGCCAGACCCATCATCACGAGGGAAGAGGATATATCATTCTGCCCGATCGCAAGCAGAGTGGATGTTTTGACATACGTCTGCATCGCGGCGGCGATAAAGGCGCCGATGATTAAATATTTCCCCACGGAGAAAAATTCATCAATGGCGTGACGCAAGGTCCCTCCCAGCTTTTGAAGCAGGGTGTGGTGATGATGATGGTGGTGCCCGGGTTCATCAGGCTTTAACAGCTGATTATCCTTAAATTGATAGGATAAGATGACCCCGATGAGCACCGAAACGGCGAGCGCCAGACCGCCCCTGTAAAAGACAACGCTCCATCTGTTCCCGAACGCAATATAAGTAGAAAATAAAACGATAGGATTAATGATAGGCGCGGTCAGCATGAAAGCAACGCCCGCATGCAGAGGAACTCCCTTTAACAGAAGCCGCCTCGTAATCGGGATGATGCCGCATTCGCAGGCGGGAAATAAAACGCCGGCCAGCGCACCGAATAAAACGGCGAGAAAACGGTTTTTCGGCATGATTCTTGCAATCATTTCTTCAGAAACAAACATTTGAATGATTCCAGAAAGGATGACGCCAATCAGAATAAACGGAATGGCTTCTATTAAAATGCTGATAAAAATAGAATTCAGCTGAAGAAAAGATGATTGTGCTGTCACAATAAAACCTCCGCTCATGGTAAGCTGCCTCTAATGATACCAGAAAATAAGGCACTGCTTGTTTGACGGAGGAGGGGGAGGGATCGTTTCACTTTGTTTAGGATTCTAAAAATTCGAGTATGATGCTGTCTGTTTGAGCCGCTTCTTTCCCTAGCCAGATCAAGTGCCCCCACGTGTGAAGCAAACAGAGTGCAGCGTCTGGAATGTGTTCTTTTGCATGATGTGCATGTGACAAGTCAACAAATCCATCATAAACACTTTGCATAATCAGTACGGGGCATGAGATGGCCTGCAGTCTTTTCGAAGAGAAATCGGCGGTTTGTGACAAGTCCAGCAGAAATCCTTCACCTGAGCGCTGCCGGCTGTTCATTTTCCGAAATGCTTCTATATCTTTTTCGTCCATCAGGGTCTTGATTCGCTGAAACGAAAGCGTGCTGAATTGCGGGCTTAAGGCTTGAAACATTAAACGCGGGAAGGCGTTATTCAGGGAAGAAGTCAGCTTCCATATCCACTTTTCCACAGGCGGGCGGAAGAGAAGCCTCCCAACTTTGTATTCCGTGTCTTTTGGGGTGAGCCATTCTTTGGTGACAGCGGATTGCAGGGTCAGAGTGTTAACTCTTTCCGGGGCATATGAGGCAAAGTATATGCCGCTTGGGCCTCCTGCTGAGATGGCAATCAGATGGGCCCTGTCGATTTGTAAATGATCTAATAGCTTCACATAGAAACGGCAGGCGCTGGCAAGACTTTGCCCAATCTCTTTTGATGTTCGTCCGTAACCGGGCCGTGAAGGCGTGATGATGGAATACCCATGCTCCAACAGCGCCGTGTATCCAAATTCTTCGTAACAATTTGAATGCCCGCCATGCATGACAAGAATGGGGGCACCCTTTCCAGCCACAGAATATTCTAGTGTATGTCCTTCGAAGGTGATCGTTTCGACTCGTCTTTTCATCTGTTACTCCCATTTGTTTTCTGCCTATTATAGGGTTTTCAACAATTGATCACAAGGTGAAGAAATGAATAAACACAGGCTCGTGAAATATGATATACTTTGTATTGATATTCATTCTCAATTAAAATGATTTGATATAGGTGTGAACGGGAGGCAGGACGGATGGCTGAGAATCAAGAGATATATGACGTTACGATAATAGGGGGCGGGCCGATCGGACTGTTTACGGCTTTTTACTGCGGGATGCGCGAGCTAAAAACGAAAGTGATCGAATTTTTGCCGCGGCTTGGAGGGAAGGTGTCTTTATTCTTTCCTGAGAAAATCATTCGCGATATCGGAGGGATACCGGGGATTGCGGGAAAACAGCTCATCGAACAGCTGAAGGAGCAGGCCGCAACGTTTGATCCTGATATCGTGCTGAATCAGCGTGTGACCGGCTTTGAACGCCTGAATGACGGCACGATTGTGCTGACAGGTTCTGAAGGCGAAAAGCACTATACAAAAACGGTGATTTTGGCTTGCGGCATGGGAACGCTTGAGGTCAATGAGTTTGACAGTGAGGATGCAACCCGGTACGCGGGCAAAAATCTTCATTATGGAGTAGAAAAGCTTGATGGATTTAAAGGCAAGCGGGTCGTGATCTCAGGCGGCGGAGATACTGCGGTCGATTGGGCCAATGAGCTGGAACCGATTGCGGCATCCGTAACTCTCGTTCATCGGCGCGAGGAATTCAGCGGAATGGAAAGCAGCGTGACGAAAATGAAGCAATCATCGGTGCGGGTGCTTACTCCCTATCGGCTGGAGCAGCTGAACGGCTATGAAGAGGGCATCCAAAGCGTGACCGTTTGTCATACTGAGTCTGGCCAGAGGGAAGACATAGAAATTGATGAGCTGATCATCAATCATGGGTTCAAAATTGATCTTGGGCCGATGAAGGAGTGGGGACTGGAGATTGAAGAAGGCAGGGTGAAAGCTGACAGACATATGCGGACGAATCTTCCTGGCGTGTTTGTAGCGGGTGACGCGGCTTTTTATGAAAGCAAGCTGAGATTGATTGCCGGCGGATTTACGGAAGGCCCGACAGCGGTCAACAGTGCCAAGGCTTATCTGGACCCTAAGGCCGAGAATATGGCGATGTATTCCACCCATCATAAAAAATTGGTGCATAAATAAAACAGCCCTTGAAAAAAGGGCTGCCAGCCATCAGCTGTGAAGGAGCTTTTTCTGCGTCTGTTGATTCTGAATAAAAGCTAGCAATTCATCCTGTTCTTGTACAGCTGTGAATCCATAAGCTTCGGCAGCTGAGTCATCGCCTATGCAGACGATAGGGGGGCGGCTTGCTGACGGTTCCGGCGAGAGGCCAATTTGTTCACCACCACTGATCAATTGCTGAACGGACAGCTTGTTCGGGCAAATGACCATGTGCAGCGAGGATTCACTGATAGTACGCTGAATCATGTGGGTGAACCGGTCATCTATGACGTTTTCATGAGTGATATAAAACGAACAGGATTCATGCTTTGGCATGTTTTCCACTGCATGGCGGCTCCCGACAACCAGAGTTTTTTCTGAATCAGGCTGAATGGCGGAGACGAGAAACCCCCGTTTTTTAAGCTCCGTCTCTGCATATTCAGATGCTGCACACAGTCGGGCTGCCAGCTGGCGGATGTCGATGTTCCTGGAAGCCAGCGCTTGGAAAAATTCACAAACCGCACGGCGCGATGTGAAGAACATGTATTCAAAGGTGCCGATCTTTTGAAGAATCTCTTCATTGACAGGCATGTTTTCAGTTCGCCATTTCGGCCATTCAATGACATCAGCACCGGAATCACGCAGCCTGTCAGCCAGCGGATCTTCATCATCGCCATGCGTGACAACCATCATGTGCCGGCCAATGAGTGGTTTGCTTTCAAACCAGCTGTGTGTCTGAAGGTTGACGATATCTCCGATGACGATAATGGCAGGGTTTGTGATCTGGTGCTCCTGAACTTTTTGCTGAATGTTCTCAAGTGATCCTTTCACGCTCCGCTGGCGGCCCCATGTTCCCCATTGGACCACAATGACAGGGACGGAAGGGGATTTTCCGTACGCAATGAGCTGCTGGCAAATATAAGACAAATTCTTGACACCCATGTAAAAGACAAGGGTTTGAACACTTCGGGCAAGCCCTTCCCAGTCGAGATTCGGCGTGCCTTTTAATGATTTATCATGCGCGGTGATCATGGCAAAAGATGATGCGAAATCCCGATGTGTGACGGGGATGCCCGCATATAGCGGCGCTGCAATTCCAGAGGTGATCCCCGGCACCATTTCATAGCGGATGCCGTGCTCATGGAGAGCATCTGCTTCCTCGCCGACTCTGCCGAATACGCTCGGATCTCCGCCTTTCAAACGGACAACGGTTAGGCCCTTTAGTGCTTTTTCAACCAGCAGGGCGTTAATTTCTCTTTGTTTCATAAAATGGCGGTCTGGCAGTTTTCCGCAATAAATAAACTGGCAGTCCGGTGATGCAAATTCGAGCAGCTTCGGATTGGCGAGCCGGTCATATAAAATGACATCTGCTTTCTCTAGCGCCTGTTTTCCTTTGATGGTGAGCAGCCCTGGATCGCCGGGGCCGGCTCCCACGAAATATACGATTCCGTTCTTCATGATCATGTCATCCTTCCGTCACTGTAAAAAATGAAGGATCACTTGAAAAGTGATCTACAGCGTGTCGACAAACCTTCACATTCGTTTTCAGTCCTGCGCTTCGGTGCTCACGAATTTCACATTCACTTTGCTCCGATGCTCGGCCTTCCTATACTTCAAGGCTTTTCTATCACGCTGAAAGATGACAAAATCCTAAAACCATAACCCGTTTTAGGATTTTGCCAACAATCTGGGTGTCACTTGAAAAAGTGATCCGGTCTTTTGATTAATATACGAGATAAACATGTTCTCCTTCGATCAGCGTTTCGTATGTTTTGACGCATCCGTGATCCGGCTCTTGGACAATTCCGTCTTCTAAGGAGATTTTCCAGTCGTGCATCGGGCAGAAAACATATTCGCCGCTGACGATGCCTTCTGCCAAAACGCCGCCCTTGTGCGGACAGCGGTTTTCGATGGCGCGGATGCTTCCGTTTGAAAGCTTGAAGACTGCAAGCTCCTTATCTTCAATATACACTGTTTTGCCTAATTGTTCAGGCAATTCTCCAATTTTTCCGATACATACTTTTGTTACGTCTTTGTTTACCATGTCCATTCCTCCTCAATGATTGTTTTTTTGCCATTATGATGTCGTTACGACATTTTCGAATAATTCTTTAGAGGTTTGTTTGTTTTCCAGGAAGTTCTTCCAAGGATCCTTGTGGACAGAGAGTGTTTCATTCATTCGGTCGTTCAGCTCCTGCCGTTTTTCCGGATCGTTTAACACGGATTGGACATGGGATAAACCGACGCGCTCAAGCCACGCGGACGTACGCTCCAGATAGTTTGCGGTTTCCCGGTAATATTGCAGGTAAGCGCCTGCGTATTCTAACACTTCTTCATTTGTTTTCACCTTCATCAGCAAATCGCCGGCGCGCAAATGTGTTCCGCCGTTTCCGCCGACATAAAGCTCCCAGCCTCCGTCAATGCCGACAACGCCAAGGTCCTTAATGCCGGATTCCGCACAGTTCCGCGGGCAGGCAGACACGGCCATTTTGACTTTATGAGGCGTGTTCAGCCCTTCGAATTTTTTCTCAAGCGCAATGCCCAGTGCCATGGAGTCTTGTGTGCCGAAACGGCAGAATTGCTCGCCTACGCACGTTTTTACTGTGCGCAGTGTCTTTCCGTATGCGTAGCCTGATGGCATATCAAGATCTTCCCATACCTTCGGAAGGTCTTCTTTTTTCACGCCGATGAGGTCAATTCGCTGGCCGCCAGTCATTTTAACGAGAGGGATCTCATATTTGTCGACGACATCGGCGATCTTGCGCAAATCTGTAGAGTTGGTCACGCCGCCGTACATCCGAGGCACGACTGAGTATGTTCCGTCTTTTTGAATATTGGCGTGCATTCGTTCATTCACAAAGCGGGATGTCCGTTCATCCTCGTATTTGGTTGGATTGATCATGCCTAAGTAGTAGTTCAGAGCCGGCCGGCATTTGGAGCAGCCTTCTGGCGTTTTCCAGCCGAGCACGTTCATGATTTCTCTTGTATGTGACAGCCCTTTGGCTTTGATTTCTTCTACGACTTCATCTCTCGACAATGTGGTGCAGCCGCAAATCGCTTCTTTTTGCGCTGACGCATCAAAGTCTGATCCGAGCGTATGCTGGAGGATTTCTTCTACGAGCGGCTTACAGCCTCCGCATGAACGGGATGCACCGGTGCATGCTTTGATCTCGTCCGTTGACGAGCAGCCCTTTTCCTGTATGGCTTGAATGATGTCACCTTTTGACACGCCGTTGCAGCCGCAGATGATTTCATCGTCGCTCATCGCTGCGGTAATGCTTGTGCCTGCTTCTTGGTTAAGAGGCTGTAAGATTGATATTTTTGAGGTTTCAGAGATATCGGCTTCTTTTTGAATCATAGAAAACAGGCGGTTGCCCTCGCTGCTGTCGCCGAATAAAACAGCACCGACAATTTGGTTGCCTCTCAGAACGATTTTTTTATAGATGCCGTCCTGCTCATCGAATACTTTAATCGCTTTTTTGTCCTCTGATTCATCAAAGTCACCGGCAGAAAAGACCTCGACGCCTGATACCTTTAACTGGGTGGAGAGAACGGAGCCTTCATACGGTTTTGTTTCGATGCCGCAAATATGCTTCGCCAGCACTTTTGCCTGTTCGTAGAGCGGCGCCACAAGACCGTAGGCAATTCCGCGGTGCTCTGCACATTCGCCGACCGCATAAATGTGCGGGATTTCAGTTTGCATATAATCGTTAACAATGATGCCGCGGTTGACCGGAATGCCGCTTTCTGTGCCGAGCAGTGTATTCGGGCGGATGCCGACAGCCATGACAACTAAATCAGCTTCAATGCTTGTGCCGTCTTTGAAACGGAGGCCTTCAACACGGCCATCACCGACAATTTCTTCGGTTTGCTTTTCAAGTAAAAAGGTCATCCCTTGTTTTTCCAACTCGTTTTGCAGCAGGCGCCCTGCTGTTGCATCAAGCTGGCGTTCCATCAGGTATGGGGCGAGATGGATGACAGATACGTCCATGCCGAGATTCAGCAGTCCGCGTGCTGCTTCCAAACCAAGCAGTCCTCCGCCGATGACGGCTGCTTTTTTATATTTTTTTGATGCGGCAAGCATTGTGTCTGTATCTTTTATGTCCCGGAAGGCCGTAACGCCTTTTTTGTCTGCACCCGGAATCGGAAGAATAAAAGGAACAGAGCCTGTCGCCAGAATTAATTCGTCGTAAGGCTGGATTCGGTCAGCGTCTGTGATGACCGTTTTGTTTTCCGTGTCCACTTTGATGACTGTTTCATTTGTATACAATTGAATATTGTTTTCTTCGTACCAGTCCCAATCATTTAACGTAATATCTTTGATGTCTGTATCGCCTTGAAGCACTTTTGACAAAAGGATTCGGTTGTAGTTGGGATGCGGTTCGGCACCGAAAATTGTGATCTGAAACTCGTCTTTTGAAACACTCAGTATCTCTTCAATGGCCCTTACCCCGGCCATTCCATTTCCAACAAGAACTAGCTGTTTTTTTCCCATCAGATGATCCGCTCCTTATCAATGTTTTTTCCAGCGTAGCACAGCAAAAAGAAATATTTAAGATACATGTTATAAAATGTAACAAAATATACGAAAAGTTCTAAAAATTTTATGAAAAATTTAAATAGGTCTGATTCGGACGGCGCATACCTTAAAACCAGGCATTTTAGAGGCTGGATCTAAGGCTCCTCCGATTACATCATTCACATTTTGAGCGTCTGCCCAATGGATGGGAATAAAAACGGTGTCTTTTCTGATTTGTTCCGATAATTTGCTGCGGACCGTGATGCTTCCACGCGGCGATTCTACTGTTACCAGCACACGGTCCTCAATATTGTAAATCGCTGCTGTTTGCGGATGGATTTCCATAAACGATTCAAAATATCTCGCGGCAAGGGCGGCGCTTTTTCTCGTTTGGACGCCTGTTAAGTAATGGGACATGACTCTTCCTGTCGTTAAATACAGCGGATAATCGGCTGTCGGTTTCTCTTTTGGAACGGACGGTTCGTTTGGGATCACACTTAATGCCGCTTTTTGGTCCGGATGTGCAAATGTGTCCGAAAACAAGCGCCCGGTTCCGGGATGATCAGGTTCCGGACACGGCCAGTGAATCCCGCCTTCACGTCTGAGCCTGTCGTATGTGATGCCTGAATAATCGGCAAGTCCGCCTCGGCTTGCCTCTCTTAATTCATTAAAAATCTCCTCTGCTGACGTATAAGAAAAATAATGGCCTTTTCCAAGAGCAGATGCGATGTCACAAATGATCTGCCAATCGTGCTTTGCTTCTCCGGGACACGGCCGGCTTGCTTCTCTTAATGTCACGCGGCCTTCAACATTTGTCATAGTGCCCTCATCTTCTAAGTAAGAGGAGGCGGGCAAAATCACATCTGCGTATGCCGCTGACTCAGAAATAAACAAATCGATTGCGACAAAGAGTGTCAGTTTACTTAAAGCTTTTTTGACGAGATTCGCATTTGGGCTGGAAACAGCAGGGTTGGAGCACATGAGAAACAGTCCTTTGATGTCGCCGCCGTTGATTTTTTCCATCATTTCATAGGCTGAGACACCTTTTCGCGGGAGTTCGTCCTGATGGATTCCCCACACTTTCGCAATATGCGCCCGGTGTTGTTCGTTTTCAATAGAGCGGTACCCTGGAAGCTGATCGGCTTTTTGGCCATGCTCTCTGGCACCTTGCCCGTTGCCTTGTCCTGTGATCGCCCCGTAGCCCGAGTAAGGTTTGCCGATCTTTCCTGTGATCAGCACCATGTTTAAGAAGGCTTTCACAGCCGCAGTTCCATCGGTTTGCTGTTCAATCCCGCGGGCGGTAAACAGCATGCCGGACGTTTCCTTGGCAAACTTTACGGCCGTTTTTCTTATGTGCGCCAGCGGGACACTCGTCTGTTCGGCGATGTCATGCAGGCTCAGCGCGTCTGTATGCTGCTTCAGCTCTTCAAATCCATTTGTTCGCGATCGAATGAAATCCTCGTTTATGAGCTGTTCGTCGATGATGATTTTGACCAGACCATTGGCTAGGGCGGCGTCTGTGCCGGGTTTAATTTTTAGATGAAGATCGGCGATTTTCGTTGTCGCTGTTTCGCGGGGGTCAATGGCAATGATGTAAGCTCCATTTTCTTTCGCTTTTTCAAAATACGGCATTATCGTAGGCTGGCATTCCGCAATGTTGGTGCCGGCCAGAATGATCACACGGGTGTGGGGGATGTCTGATAAGGGATTTGTTAAGCCTCTGTCCGCGCCGAATGTTTGGTTGGCTGCGGTTGCTGCGGCGGACATACAAAGTCTCCCGTTGTAGTCGATGTATTTTGTCTGTAAGCCCACCCGTGCGAACTTTCCTAGCAAGTACGCCTCTTCATTCGTAATCGATGCGCTTCCGTATACAGCCATGGCATCACGGCCGTGCTCGTTTTGAATCAGAGTCACTCGGTCTTTAATGTAATTCAGTGCTTCTTCCCAGGAAACAGGCGTAAATTCGCCGTTTTTCTTCAGCAGCGGCCGGGTGATCCGGGAGGCGTTCAGGGCATGCTGATGGGCGTTCATACCTTTCATGCATAAACGGCCCTGTGTGGTAGGGTTGTCAATTCCAATTGCTGTGTATTTTTTCCGTGTGACGATGGTTTGTTCCACGAGCTGCATTTTGCACTGCATGCTGCAAAACGGGCATTGGGTGTCATACGTTTTTTCTGATTGGATGTCTTGCTGTTTCTCACGGAAATATCTAAGCAGTCGTTCAGTCAAAATGCCTCATCCTTTCTAGTGTGTGCGCCTGTTTCTATGGGCAGTTTTTGAATCAGTGACAGGTCGGATTGGAGGCTTTCCAGCAGCTGTGTCCTTAGCTCCTCTTCAAATAGCACTTCTCTGATATGCACGATCCCGAGACGGTCCATCCACTGATGTACGGTTTCTTCGTAATGAGCCGTTTCCCGGTAATACTGGATCAGTCCTTTGATCATGCGGGCAGTGCTGTCTGCGGTGTCTGTCACGCAAAACAGAGTTCCGCTCCGGGCATGGGTTCCCCGGATGCCGCCGATGTAAATGTCCCAGCCAGCTGGCGTCCGAACCGCACCGAAATCTTGTATGGCAGCATCGGTGCAGTCTGTTTCACATGATAAGCTGACAGAAATATAGGCAGGCATGGAAAGCAACTCAAGCTGTCTCTCAATCCGGGCTGCCAGCTCCTGAATCGATCGGTTTTGTCCGCATGTACATGCGCTGACACTTTGCAGCGTGCGGCGGTGTTCATTGGAGCAAATGGGCATTTTCAGGTCCTTTTTAATGTTCGGGAGATCCGCAGGCTTAATCCCGGAAAGCTTCAGTCTTTGGCCGTGAGTGATGGATACATCAGGAATGCTGTATGCCTCGACGATGTCAGCGATGTTTCTTAGCTGCTCCGCATCCGTCCGCCCGCCGTACATTTGCGGAATCAGGATGTATGTATCTTCGGCGGCTGATTCAGGCTGAACAAAACCAGGGTGCAGCATTTCCAGATAGTATTGAATCGCAGGGACACACTTGCTGCATCCGTTCTTCGTTTTCCAGCCAAGCTGGCTCATCGCTTCTGCCGGACCAGAGAATGGCCTGCGCTGAAGCTCAGCGATAATGCCGTCTTCTGTAAAATCGGTGCAGCCGCAAAACGAAGGCGTGCGTGCGGGCCATGTATATTCGCCGCTGGTCATGTGCTTCAAAAGATCTTCAACGAGCGGCTTACATCCTCCGCAGGAGCCGGATGCTTTGGTGCAGTGCCTGACTTCCGTAACAGTTGTTAAGCCTTTTGTGTGTACCGCTTCTTCAATTACGCCTTTCGTCACTGAGTTGCATTGGCAAATCGTTTCACTGGAGGGCATGGATTCAAAAAATGTGCCGGTTTTCTCTGGTGTAAAGATCTGCTTTTTGACAATGGAGATGTCTCGTTGTTTAAGCAGGCTGTCGAGAAATCGCTGCCTGTCACGCGTGTCTCCGAATAAAATAACGCCGGCCAGTTTGTCATCCTCAAAGAGTGCTTTTTTATAGATGCCTGCTTGTTCATCGCAGATGCTGATTCCCGTTGTGTGTTCGTCTTCGTGAACCTTTCCGGCTGACCACACATCAATACCGGCTATTTTTAAAGCTGCAGATGGCGCTGAGCCTTCATATCCCTCACATGGAATGCCGCAAATATGTTTGGCGAGAACTTTTCCCTGCTCATAAAGGGGTGCAGCCAATCCGTACACTGTTCCATTGTGCTCGGCGCATTCGCCAACGGCATAGATATTCGGTTTGCTTGTCTGCATGTAGTCATTCACGATGATCCCGCGGTTTACTGCGATTCCGGCTGATACAGCCAATTCAATATTCGGTCTCACGCCAGCAGCCATTACAATCAAGTCTGCCTTCAGTGAAGATCCGTCTTTAAAACGGATGCCGTCTGCCCGAGAGATGCCAGAAATGGATACGGTGTCTTTCTCCAAAAGAAAGGTTAAGCCTTTCCGTTCCAGTTCCGTTTGCAGCAGCCGCGATGCCGTATGATCAAGCTGTTTTTGCATGATGCCGGCGGAGTGGTGAATGACGCTGACATCCATGCCGAGATGCTGTAAACCAACAGCTGCTTCCAGTCCTAATAAGCCGGCTCCGATCACTGCTGCCTTTTGATAGTGCTCAGCCATGCTCATCAACGCTTGGCAGTCTTCTATTGTTCGAAATCCATAGACACCTTCTTTGTCCGCCCCGGAGATGGGGAGAATATGAGGGGAGGAGCCTGTTGCCACTATTAATTTGTCATACGACAGAGTGCGTTTCCGATCTGTGATGACCTGCTGCTGATCTGCATTGATTTGAATAACTGTTTCGCCCATGTAAAGCGTAATTCCGTGCTTGTCGTACCAATCCTTGCTGTTCAGTGTAATGTCATCGAGTGACGCCTCACCTTGCAATACAGAGGATAAAAGAATGCGATTGTAGTTGGGATGCGGTTCGCTTCCGAAAATGACAATCTCAAACATGTGGCGATTCAGCTTTAATACTTCTTCAATACAGCGGATTCCGGCCATTCCGTTTCCGGCTAACACCAATCTTTGCTTCTTCATGTGCCAGACCTCCTTTGACTCTCCTATTAAAAAATATGTCACAATGCATTGTTAACGCATTAAACGTGTCACAAAAACTTACACATGTCTTTTCCAGAAAAAAATGGTCATATATCCTTGATTCAGAAAATGTAAAATAATTTAGGGTCAAGAAAGGGGAATCTTATGAAGCTGTCGGAACTGAAAACTAGCGGTCATCCACTTACTTTACTCTGTTCCTTTTTATACTTTGATGTGAGCTTTATGATATGGGTTATGCTTGGGGCGCTGGGGGTTTATATTTCTCAGGATTTTGGCCTGTCTCCTTTTGAGAAAGGGCTTATCGTGGCTGTGCCGATCTTATCAGGGTCTGTTTTTCGCATCATTTTAGGTATTTTAACGGACAGAATCGGACCGAAAAAAACAGCTGTAATCGGAATGCTCGTGACAATGATTCCGCTGTTATGGGGGACATTTGGCGGCCGGTCGCTGTCTGAGCTGTATGCCATCGGGATTCTGCTTGGTGTGGCGGGGGCGAGTTTTGCTGTGGCGCTCCCTATGGCCAGCAGGTGGTATCCGCCTCATTTGCAGGGGCTTGCGATGGGAATTGCCGGTGCGGGGAACAGCGGCACGTTGTTTGCAACCCTGTTTGGCCCGCGTCTGGCAGAGCAGTTCGGCTGGCACATTGTCATGGGAATTGCGCTTATTCCTTTATTGATCGTCTTCGTTCTTTTTGTATCCATGGCAAAGGATTCTCCTGCACAGCCAGCGCCGCAGCCGCTCAAAAACTATCTGCATGTGTTCGGGCAAAAGGAAACATGGTTTTTCTGCCTGCTGTACAGCGTTACATTTGGAGGATTTGTCGGACTATCAAGCTTTTTATCTATTTTCTTCGTCGATCAATACCAGCTGTCAAAAATTCACGCAGGTGATTTTGTCACATTATGTGTGGCGGCGGGGAGCTTTTTCCGGCCTGTCGGCGGCTGGATTTCAGATCGTGTCGGCGGCACAAAGGTGCTTTCTGTCTTGTTTGTCATCGTGGCTCTGTGTATGGCCGGGGTCAGCAGCCTGCCGTCGCTCTCAATGGTCATCGTTCTTTTGTTTGTCGGAATGATGGGGCTCGGAATGGGCAACGGAGCCGTATTCCAGCTCGTACCGCAGCGCTTCCGCAAAGAAATCGGCATGGTGACGGGAATCGTCGGTGCGGCCGGAGGCATCGGAGGTTTTTTCCTGCCTAATATCTTAGGATCTTTAAAGCAGATGACAGGCACATATGCTATCGGTTTTATCACGTTTTCTTGTATCGCGCTGCTGGCATTTGCACTCGTGCTTGCCGCAGGCTATTACTGGAGAAAAAGCTGGAGCGCGGAAAGCAGCCCGGCGGATGTTTAGGTTGTGACGGACACGCATTTGTGCGTGTCTTTTTTATTTTCTCTTGATTTTAATCAGTGAACCGATCAAAATAAATAGTAATTATTACGATTTATCTAACGAGAGGAGTTTTCTGATTGAAACAACACACGCTGCTTCCGGGAAAACCGGAGCGCCTTCGATACTTTGGGTCGGTCAGTCCGATGAAAGGCGAGAAGCCTGTAGAAAAAGAGAAAATGAAGGATCTGCAAAATATCAGGAAGGATTATTTTTTTGACATTCAGCAGGTAGGTGTTGCTAATGTGTCCCATCCAGTCACAATCACTTCTGCCATGATGCCAGCTGAGCAAACAACGGCTGCGAATTTTACAATGACTTGTGATTTGCAAAGACATCAGAAGGGGATAAACATGAGCCGGTTAACAGAGCTGCTGCAAATCTATCATCAAAACGGCTGGATTCTCTCATTTTCCTCTCTGCAGCAATTTACAAAAGAGCTTGCAGAAAACATGGGCCAGACCTCTGCTTCAGTCGACGTGCGGTTTCCATGGTTTTTTGAACGGAAAAGCCCGAAGCTTGAGAAAGCGGGTCTGATGCATGCTGACATATTGATGTCTGTCACCTATCGCGAAGATGAGCCGTTTGAACAGCGTGCCGGCATCTCAGCGAAAGTAACGACGCTGTGCCCTTGCTCCAAGGAAATCAGTGAGTATAGTGCCCATAATCAGAGGGGAACGGTCAGCATTTTGGCGGATATTCGTCCGGCCTCATCGCTACCAAGCGATTTTAAAGCCGATTTGCTTCACACCGCAGAATCAAATGCATCCGCGAGACTGCATCCGGTGCTGAAGCGCCCTGATGAAAAAGCCGTGACGGAAACGGCATATGAAAACCCGAGATTTGTTGAGGATCTCGCCCGGCTGATTGCCGCGGATTTGTATGAGCTTGAATGGGTGTCAGCCTTTGAGATAGAATGCCGCAATGAAGAGTCAATCCATCTCCACGATGCCTATGCGAAGCTGCGTTTTTTGAAACAGGTGGATAAAATATGAAATGCTCATTATTAATTAGTACAGTTCTTATGTCGGCCAGCCTGCTGTCAGCATGTTCTCATCATGAGGAAGAACCCGCAAGTTCAAATACGAAGAAAACGGACGAGCACATAACGCCCGCCCGAAAGCCAGAAAAAACAAGCATTGATTGGACTAAGCCTTCTGGCGGTGAATTTCCGAATATCAAGCAGAAGAAGGTCTGGATTGATGTGAACGTGAAAGAACAGAAGGCTTACATCAAAGAAGGAAGCAATACCATCTATACAATGATAGTTTCGTCAGGACTTGATCAAACAAAGGATGACGCTACGCCAAAGGGCACCTTTTATGTAGAGCCTGAACGGGGAGAATGGTTCTTCTCCGAAGGATACCAGGAAGGTGCGGAGTACTGGGTCTCATGGAAAAACCATGGCGAATTTTTATTTCACAGTGTGCCAATGACAAAGGATAAAAAAGTCATCGAAAAAGAAGCAGAAAAGCTAGGAATGCAAGCATCACATGGCTGCATCAGGCTGACCATCCCAGATGCAAAATGGATATATGAAAACATCCCTGAACATACAAAGGTTGTGATCAGCTGAACGAAAAAGCGGTTGACAAAAAGGAAAAAAGAACATACGATTTAAATCGTAACAATTACGTTTTGTAGAGAGGAGATTCTCCCATGTATAAATGGCTGATCATCGGCGGCGGCATCCAAGGCACAACCTTGGCTGTGCATCTGGTGAAAAGCGGAAAGGCATCGATTAAGGATCTTGCTGTCATTGATCCCCATGAACGGCCGCTTGAATGCTGGAAACGAAACACGGGCCGCATTCAGATGAAATACTTGCGCTCTCCATCAGTTCATCACGTGGACACAGAGCCATTCAGCCTGCAAATGTATGCGGATAAAAGCCAATGGCCGGACGTGTTCTTTGGAAGGTATAAGAGGCCTTCGCTGTCACTCTTTAATCAGCACTGCGAGACTGTGCTGGATGAGATACATATTGAACAAGCATGGAAAACAGGCACAGTGACAGATTTGAGGAGGAAAAATGGGTTGTGGGAAGCAGAGACAGATGCCGCCGGAATAATCACAGGTGAACGAGTGGTTTTAGCCATGAGCTTTTCTCATCAGCCTTCTTGGCCGGAGTGGGCAAAACCATTTCAGAATGACGGCATTTATCATGTGTTTGATAGAAAGGTGCATGATGTAAGTAATGAAAGTGTACAAATGGCAGTTGTAGGCGGAGGGATAACGGCGGCTCATTACGCCATAAAACTCGCCGATGACGGCCATGATGTCACGATGCTGGTGAGGCATCCGTTCCGAATCTATGACTTTGACAGTGATCCGGGGTGGCTTGGTCCGAAATATATGAAAGCATTCAGTAAAACGTCAAACTATCAAAAGAGAAGGCAATGGATCACAAGCGCGAGACATCGCGGCTCTTTTCCAAAGGACATTTCAAGAACGCTTGCTGTCTATAGGGAAGAGGGCAGAATAAAAGTTATTCACGATGAAATGGACGCTTGCCAAAAAACAGATGACGGCAAGTTGCAGATACATGGCAGGTACAGCGAATCGCCATACGAATTCGAGCGTATCGCATTGGCAACAGGTTTTACCTCGGACATCAGCCGGTTCAAGTGGGTACAGCGAGCGGCAGAAGCGGAGCAGCTGCCATGTGCAGGATGCGGTTTTCCGATTGTCGGCAAGGATTTGCAATGGGGAAAAGGATTATATGTGATGGGAGCCTTTGCTGAGTTGGAAATCGGGCCGACAGCGAGAAATATTTCCGGAGCGCGAAAAGCTGCCTACACCATTACACATACGGCGAAGCATACGATTTAAATCGTAATCATTCTATTTTATAAGGAGGAACATTATCATGAAAAAAATTCCGGTTACCGTACTGAGCGGTTATCTTGGCGCAGGAAAAACAACATTGCTGAACAGCATTCTGCAAAATCGTGAAGGATTAAAAATAGCAGTCATCGTCAACGATATGAGCGAGGTGAACATTGACGCGGGATTGGTTAAGCAGGAAGGCGGCCTTTCCAGAACAGATGAAAAACTAGTGGAAATGTCAAACGGCTGCATTTGCTGTACGCTTCGCGAAGACTTATTAATTGAAGTCGAGAAGCTGGCAAAAGACGGGCGGTTTGATTATATCGTAATCGAATCGACAGGAATCAGTGAACCGATCCCAGTAGCCCAGACTTTTTCTTATATTGACGAAGAGATGGGGATCGACCTTACAAAGTTCTGTCAGCTGGATACGATGGTGACAGTGGTTGATGCCAACCGTTTTTGGCATGATTACCAGTCAGGCGATAGTCTTTTGGACCGCAAAGAAGCACTGGGGGAAGAGGATGAAAGAGACATTGCCGACCTCTTAATCGATCAAATCGAGTTTTGCGATGTTCTGATCTTAAATAAATGTGATTTGGTCAGCGAGCAAGAGCTCGAACAGCTTGAACAAGTCCTTCGCAAACTGCAGCCAAGGGCCAAATTTATACGTTCCGTCAAAGGAAATGTAAAGCCGCAGGAGATTTTGAATACAGGGTTATTTAATTTCGAGGAAGCGAGCGGATCGGCCGGCTGGATTCAAGAGCTGACGGCAGGCCATACGGAGCACACTCCGGAAACAGAAGAATACGGCATCTCTTCATTTGTGTATAAGAGACGTTTGCCGTTTCATTCCACACGATTTTATCGCTGGATGGATCAAATGCCAAAGAACGTGGTCCGCGCAAAAGGGATCGTCTGGTGCGCCTCACATCATAACCTCGCTTTGCTGATGTCGCAAGCCGGGCCGTCAGTGACGATTGAGCCTGTATCGTACTGGGTGGCGGCGTTGCCAAAGCTTGAGCAGGAGCAAGTCAAACAGCAAGAACCGGAAATTTTGGAGGACTGGGATCCGGAATTCGGCGACCGGCTGACGCAGCTAGTGTTTATTGGAACCGACTTGGATGAAGAAGCCATCACGAAAGAGCTTGATCAATGCCTGCTGACTGAGTACGAATTTGATTCCGACTGGTCGCTGTTTGAGGACCCGTTCAAGTGGAAGCTGAATCAATAGAAAAAAGCCGGCTCCTGCGGAGCGGCTTTTTTAATGAAACGTTTGTTTAAACATAATGAGCGTATTTTTTCTCAAGGATATTCTGAAAAGCGGCCGCTGCTGAGCAGATGGCCCAATAAATGAGAGCGGTCAGAATATACATGGTCATGTAATCAAACTCTCTGCCTCCGATGATTTTCGCATGCTGGAGCAATTCCGGCACTGTAATCATCGCAGCGAGAGATGATGCCTTGATTAAGTCGAGCAATACATTGGCAAGCGGAGGCAGCGCAATACGTATCGATTGCGGCAAAATGATGCCCCTCATCGTCTGCCAATAGGAAAGACCCAGCGAGGATGCGGCTTCCCACTGTCCTTTTTCGACGGATGAAATGGCTGAACGGTTAATTTCCGCAATGTAGGCGGCGCTGTTAAGGCTAAAACCGATTAAAGCGGCCGTGACGGCGGAAAATTCAATGCCGATGTAAGGGAATCCAAAATATAGGATAAATAAGATTACCAAAATCGGAACGCCCCGCATAAATGAGATATAGAGCTTCGCCGGCCATCTTAACAACGCAAGCTGAGACATTCTGGCGAGTGATATGAACAGGCCGATCACCGAACCCGCAAACATACTCACAAAAGAGATGAGCAGCGTATATCCAATGCCTTTTATAACATAAGGAAACGATTCAATGGCCAGCTTCGTGTTGAAAATATAGTCCCACTGAATACTATTGATCATGGCGTCCAATTACAAATCAACGTCTTGAACGTCGACATCCAGTTTCTTTGATACGTCTGCTTTATTGAAGAATTGCTTCGACAGCTTAGTCAAAGTGCCGTCCTTGCTCATTTCCTGCAATGTTTCGTCCATCTTTTCATGAAGTGCTGCATTGCTTTTTTTCATGACAAGCGCCTGTTTGTTCGGCATGTACTTAATGTCAGGATGGATCGTAATGTTGAGATCCGGGAATGCTGCGAGTGCAAGTGTCTGCAGGTAATAGTCGTTTAAAATAACATCAGTGCGTCCGTTGGCGACATCTTTTAAATATTGCTCGTTGGTCGCATTATCATAAATCACTTCTTTGGCGCCATATTTTCTCGCGACATCCATGTAGACGGTCGTTGCCGCACCAGCCGCTTTCTTCCCTTTTAAATCCTTTAGCGTTTTAATCCCGGATAAATCGTCTTTACGCACGATTGCTGTACCGTATGAATATTTATATGGAGTGGAAAATGCGAACTTCTTCTCGCGGTCCTTTGTCACATCGATGTCATTTGCAGCTGCGTCAACCTGTCCGCTGTTCACCGCTGTCAGCATCCCGTCAATGCCCATCTCCTTGAACTCAACCTTCAGCCCCAGGCGTTTTGCCGCTTCACGAACAACTTCAACCTCGTAGCCCGTCAGCTTATCGGAACCCGAATCGGTATCGTGATAAGAAGTGGGATAGAGCGTACCTGATGTAGCGACTACGATTTTCCCTTTGTCCTTGATTTGCTCCCAGCCTGCATCCTTGGAACCGGCTTCATTTTTGCCGGAACAGGCTGCCAATATAAGAAAGAAAGCCATTGTGAAACTAAATATAACGGCTTTGGAATGCTTGAATGATTTCACCTATAGTTCCCCCAATCTGTTAATCAACTAAAAAGATAGCATTGAACATAAGGGGTTGCAATATGTTGATCGCGTTTTCAAAAAGTTCGAATTGTGTATACAAAAGACGTGTGGCGGTTTAAAAGAGGCTATGAAGGGAAGAGGTGATAAAAGGAGTTGCCCAGGGATAGCATGTTGAAGTGAAGGGTGTATAAGACCCCGAAATTAGGCTGTTATATCACAATGGATCGGGCAACCGTCATTCATGTGATAGCAATACTGTATAAATGGGTGAAAAAAGCATGAACTCAATCTTCCGCATAAATTAAGTCTTGCTGAAGTCCATAAGGCATATGATATATTCGATAAGAAAGAAGCTGGAAACATCAAAGCTATATTGAAACCATAATGGGGGAGTCAAATGAATATTTACAAACCAGCCGGATTCTGGATCAGACTGGGAGCTGCATTGCTGGATTACATTATTGTCTCGGTGCCTCTTTTGCTGATCTATTGGCTAATTACAGGAAAAGATCCGAACGACAGCATGTTCATCAGTCTGATCGTGCTGCTGTACTCTATTTTGCTGCCGGTATTCTGGCGCGGCTACCTTATCGGAAAAAGAATCTGCGGAATCAGAATTGTAAAAAAAAGACGGATCACAAGTCAGCCTGTTAACAATGTTTTTACGGGTTATTGTAGCCGGCCTGGTTTACGGTATAACCTTCGGACTTGGCTTGATCGCCAGCCTGATTCTCATCGCCGTGCGAGAAGACAAACGGACCCTGCATGATTTAATCGCCGGAACGTATGTCACTTACGCGTCACCGGGTGAAGAAGAACTTGATAATGACGAACAGATCAGAAAGAGCGAATAATGGTTCGCTCTTTTTATTTTGTATGCATAAAAAATGCAAGGCAGCAAAACATATGAAAAATAGGATTGGAGGAATAAATTGGATGAGACGAATAAAAATCAATATCATCACAATGTTCATAGCCGCGGCTGTCATTTCGCTCACCGGCACAGCTGAAGCCGCTGAAAAACAGCAGCAGCCTCCCGCAAATGTTACACTGACAGATCAGCAAAAGAAAGAAATTGAACAGCTGGAAGCAGACATACTAAAAAAGCGCAAAGACGTGATCTCAAAGTATGTACAGTACGGTGTCCTGCCTAAAGAAAGAGGCGAACACATCAAAAATCATATGGACAAACACTTTGAAATGATGAAACAAAACGGCTTTGTTCCAAAGCCTCACCCTCATGCACATAAATTTGAAAAAAGGCATTAAGACAGTAAGCATCCAATGGGAATTGGGTGCTTTTGTGTTATTTGTAAATGGACATATCTGATGAGCTTTTCCGCGATTAATATCAAGTTGATCTGAAACGCGTTTCATAACCTATGATAGGTTTATCAAATATTTCAGGAGTGATAAACACTATGATCCACCAGCATCCAGAATCTTTTCCGAAACATTTTTTGTGGGGCTCTGCTTCTGCAGCGTACCAGATTGAAGGCGCTTGGAATGAAGATGGCAAAGGCCCTTCTGTTTGGGATGTGTTTACGAAAATACCGGGCAAAACGTTTAAAGGAACCAATGGCGACATTGCGGTTGACCATTATCACCGATTTAAAGAAGATGTCGCTCTGATGGCTGAGATGGGGTTAAAAGCGTATCGATTTTCCGTCAGCTGGCCACGGGTTTTTCCAAAAGGAAAAGGAGAGATCAATGAAGCAGGTCTAGCGTTTTACGATAGACTGATTGATGAATTGCTTTCTCATCACATCGAGCCGGTTCTGACTTTATATCACTGGGATTTGCCTCAAGCGCTTATGGACGAATACGGCGGGTTTGAATCCAGAAACATCATAGAGGATTTTAATCACTACTGTATTACTCTTTATAAACGTTTTGGAGACAGGGTGAAATATTGGGTTACGTTAAACGAACAGAACTACAATTTTAATCACGGATTTATTACAGCCATGCATCCGCCTGGAGTGAAAGACAGAAAACGATTTTACGAAGCAAACCATATAGCGTTTCTGGCAAATGCGAAAGCCATTGAATCTTTTAGGAAATATGTTCCTGAAGGCAAAATCGGTCCAAGCTTTGCTTATTCTCCGGCATATCCTTTAACCAGCCATCCAGAAGATATACTGGCTTTTGAAAACGCAGAGGAATTTATGAACAACTGGTGGCTTGATATGTATTGCTGGGGAACCTACCCGCAAATCCCTTTCCGCTATTTAGAAAAACAAGGATGGGCGCCGACAATCGAAGCAGGAGATATGGAGCTGCTTGCCAAAGGTAAGCCTGATTTTGTAGGTGTGAATTATTATCAAACGATCACCTATGAACGAAATCCGCTTGACGGTGTGTCTGAAGGGAAAATGAATACAACAGGGCAAAAGGGGACCAACCAGGAAACAGGGATACCAGGGGTGTTCAAAACGAAAAAAAATCCGCATCTGACAACGAGTAACTGGGATTGGACAATTGACCCAATTGGCTTGCGTATCGGTCTTCGCCGTATTACAAGCCGTTATCAGCTACCAGTGTTTATAACAGAGAACGGTTTGGGTGAATTTGATAAGGTTGAAGGTGGCACTGTGCAGGATGATTACCGAATTGATTATTTGCGTTCGCATCTTGAGCAATGCAGACAAGCCATCAGCGACGGTGTTGATTTAATTGGCTATTGCAGCTGGTCATTTACTGATCTGTTAAGCTGGCTGAACGGCTACCAAAAAAGATACGGATTTGTATATGTCAATCGTGATGAAGAAAGCACATCCGATTTAAAACGCTTGAAGAAAAAAAGCTTTTATTGGTATCAAGATGTCATCAAGACAAACGGAGAAAGTTTATAAAGAGTCCCTGAGAGTTATTCTCTCAGGGCTTTTTCATTGCACAGAAACAGCATCAATAATATAAGTGTCGGCGTGCAAATCTGACATCTCAGCCGGCACAGTCCAGCATGTCAATTGATAGTTTCCTTTAGGAAGATCAAAGGACAGCCTTTTAGACATGATGCTTTCAATTTCAATTCCGTTTTCTGTGACATGAAAAGGAACAGTCACTTTTTTTTCGTAGGAGTTTACAGTATCTGAACTATTAAGGCGCAAAAGAATAAAGGCCTTTGTATTTCTCTGTGCTTCAAAGGAAATGGCTCCGTCTGCCGCAACATATCCCTTTTCAATCGCTTCGTCAGTCCAATCCATGACAGGAGGTGCAGAATCCTTTTGAAATACAGTAAATTGATGATATGAAATCGACAGTTCTTGCGGCTTCCATGACTTAATCAATGTGCTGTTCCTCCTCTTTTAACTGTTTACTGAATTGCGAATAAAACCTTTGTGCCGTCAGGATAATCGGTAAGCTGATGTCCGACCCAAGAGCCTGCACCGCGGTTATCAGCAGGAGAAATATATTCTACAGAAGCTCCCTCCCCGCCTTCTTTGCACATGGCCATTGGCCATTCATCTCTGTCATACCCCTTTTTGGGCGGTACGTCTTTTAAAGACTGTTCGCGGCGTTCCTCAGCTCCGTCTCTGTCGATGGTGCACACATCTGAGTGCCCCTCATTTATCGCATCCTTAATATGTTTGGCCGTTTCGGGATAACGGTCAGAAGGGAAGGCGATGGTTTCGTCATATCCTTTCGTTTGAGACGTTTTTTGATCAGCTGAGAAAAAGTCTCCCTTTATCAGGCCGACAGCTGCAGCTGCTATGACGGCGATGACGAGAAGTATCGTTTTTATGATGTCCATCGTGATGTTCACCTCCCGCTATTAGCAACTTTAAAACTGACCCAAGAGTAATCCAGAAAGCGTTTGGTGTAAAGATTAAAATTTTTTGTTTTACCCTCAGTTTATTGCAAAAATCGTGATGTTAGCAGGTCGAAATATTTACTTTCAGTAAAATGCCGCTGCAATTTACAATAATGATAGTCAGTCATCAGCCGTTTTCAGGTTGATCAATCATTTTAAATTGGCTTATGATACCGGTAAGCTCCTCAGCTAATTGAGATAGCGTTTCAGAAGCGGCAGTAATCTCTTCCATCGCAGCGAATTGCTCTTCTGTTAATGCTGCCGCCTGCCGGGTATTTTCAGTAGATTCCTTTATGTCAGCGGTATTGGCTGCAAAGGAATCGTTTATTTGATGGGCACTTGCTGAAATGTTTGATACAGATGCTGATAAATCCCTGATCTCAACGCTGATTTCATTTGTTGTGGCTGCAATTTCCTTAAATGCATCTCTCGTGCGGTGAATCATGGTGACACCTTCTGCAGCCTCAGATTTTACATGCTCAACAGATCTTGCAGATTGATTCATATCATTTTGTATCTCTGTAATTAAAGTTGAAATTTGGCCTGCAGACTGTTGTGACTCTTCCGCTAATTTACGTACTTCATCGGCAACAACAGCAAAGCCTTTGCCATGTTCACCTGCTCTTGCAGCTTCAATCGCTGCATTCAGGGCAAGCAGGTTTGTCTGATCGGCAATTTGGGTGATGACAGATAAAAATTGTTCAATTTGTTTAGAGCGGCCGTCCAGATGCTGTATAATTTCTCCGCTTTTCTGAATCGAATGGTGTATCGCATCCATTTGTGCCTGCACATTTGCAATTTCCTTTTGCCCAATGTCAGCTTTTGATTGCGCAAGCTGCCCTTTGTCAGCGATAGCAGCTGTGTTTGAAGAAATATCCCGTATGTCTGCTGAAGCTCGTTTCAGTGAGCTTTCACTGCTTTCAATTCTAGTCATCTGATGCTGGGCTCCATTTGCAATCTGCTGTACAGCTTCTGTGATCTTTTCTGAAGCTTGATTTGTTTCCTCTGCTCCTGCTGAGAGCTGCTGGGAGGCTGATGCAAGCTGAAGGGCTGATTGCTGTACCGTTTGGATGGTATTGTTCAGTTTCATTCTCATCTTATTGTAATAAACGCTGAGTTCTGATAATTCGTCACCGGATTTATCTGATACCTCTATTGTCATATCTCCGTTTCCGGCACTCTCAAAGGCATATTTTAAAGCGTTTAGCCGTTTATTGATTCTTCTGGTGAAAAGCAGAACAAGGATGACTGATACAATAACAACGATAGCAAGAACGATAGCAAATTGAATGAAGAGTGACTTGGTGAGCGATGCCAAAATGCTTTGATTGGCTCCGGTATACAGCATGCCGATGATGTTCCCGTTTTGATCTTTTAAAGGCATGTAAGCCGTCTGATAAGAGGAGCCTGCCACGTCTGCTTGTCCATAGAATCGTTTTCCCTCCTTTAAAACAGCGTCAGTAACTTCAGAAGAAGCCCGGGTGCCAACTGCCCTATCGCCGTTCTTCATGACATTGGTTGCAACACGGGTATCTCCTTGGAAAATGGTAACCGTATCACCTGTTTTTTCGCCAAGCAGATCAACAATATCTTCATCTCCATTGATTTGTGTCTGGCCTTTGAATAGTTTATTGTTTTTTACCTGCCATTCCCCAGAAACGACATCGTCAATATAAACGCTGCTTAAAGCGAGATCTCCTTTCGCTTTTTCCGTTGCCATTTGTTTCATGCTTTCAGTAATTTCTTTAAGCATCACAGTGCCGACTGCTATTGAAAACAAAAGAATAATTACGAAAACCAGGCAAAGAATTTTTGTTCCTAGCTTAAGCTTTAGTTGTTTTCTCAACTTAATTCCTCCTTCTTATGATTTGTAGGTCATATTACTTATCGGGTTTTTGGGCTTAAAGCTTTATTTTGGAGAAAATGAAAACCGGCCTGATCTCCAGGCCGGTTGTGTGACGTTATTCAAGATTTGCGTGATGAGTGAACATGGTTTCAGAATCGAGTCCTTGTTTCTCCATGAGTTTTAAAATCAGTGCATCATAGAACAGCAGCAAAGTTTGCTCAAATAATGAACCCATTGGCTGAATGGTTTTATAGCTTCCGTTCGACCGGTTTTTAGGGGAACCGGGCATTTTGACAATGAGATCCGCTTGTTTTCCGATGCTTGAATCCGGGTTGATTGTTAAAGCGGCAACAACCCCGTGTAAGCTTTTTGCTTTTGATGCTGTATGGATTAAGCTCTTTGTCTCGCCTGATCCTGAGCCGATAATGACGAGATCGCCTTCACGGAGCGGCGGAGTGAGAATCTCACCAGCTATATGAGCGTTGAAGCCCATGTGCCTCAATCTCATCGCGAAGGAGTTTGCCATCAATCCAGACCGGCCCGCGCCTGCAGTGAAAATTTGATTCGATGAAAGAATGTGATCGGCAAGCTGATCAGCTTCTTCATCAGGAATATCAGCCGCTGAACGGTGTAACTCATTGAGAATTTCCGTTACGTATTCAGTCGTTTTCATAACGTTATCCTTGGGTAATGAGCTGTTTCATTTTTGAAGCTGTTTCCGCTTTATCGGATGCGCTTGTAATTCCGCCCCCAACAATGACAAGGTCAGGCTTTTGTTTGATCACTTCTGGCAGTGTATCAAGTTTGATCCCGCCCGCAATTGCGGTTTTTGCGTTTTTTACGGTATTTTTGATTGTCGTTAATTCTTCGAAAGAGTTTTTGCCCTCTGCTTGAAGATCATAGCCAGTATGAACACAGATGTAGTCAACACCGAGTGCGTCAATTTCTTTCGCTCTTGATTCAATATCTTTCACGTTAATCATGTCCACTAAGATTTTCTTCTTTTGTTTTTTGGCTTCTTCTACTGCGCCTTTAATGGTTGCGTTGTCTGTAGCGCCTAAAACGGTGATGATGTCAGCGCCTGCTTCCGACGCTTTCATGATTTCATAGCCTCCGGCATCCATGATTTTCAAGTCTGCAAGAACCTTCAATTGCGGAAATGCTTCTTTTATTTCTTTAACGGCTCTTAGGCCTTCATTAATGACGACTGGTGTTCCAATCTCAACCACGTCGATGTATTGTTCTACTTCTTTGACGAGCTCGATGGCCTCCGGAATGTTGACGAGGTCTAATGCCAGCTGTAATTCCATTGTTGATCCACTCCCTTTTTCGAATTATTTTTCATTCTATAGGTTCCCTCTGTTGATGAGAAGTAGGCACTTTGAAGTCAACTAGTCACCTGGAGGATACTGTGAAAAGAGGCAATCAGATTTCTTTCGCTTGGTTTTAGGAGTGAGTATAATAAAAGGAGTCTGCAAAAAAGTAAGTAAGTGATGATACGTATCTAACATACAAAAAATATACTAAGGGGGATTACATTTGAGCCGGATGGACGACAAAAGGTTTAATTGTGAGAAGGAATTAACGCTTGCGGTGATCGGCGGTAAATGGAAAATGCTCATTTTGTGGCATTTAGGAAAAGAAGGCACAAAACGTTTTAATGAATTAAAAGCTTTAATTCCTGATATTACGCAGAAGATCCTTGTGAATCAGCTGAGAGAGCTTGAGCAGGATATGATTGTTCACAGGGAAGTGTATCCGGTTGTCCCGCCGAAGGTTGAATACTCCTTGACCCCGCAAGGTGAGAGCCTGATGCCTATTCTTGATGCCATGTATGAGTGGGGGAAAGGCTATATGGAACTGATTGATATCGATAAAAATGTCAT
Organism: Bacillus sp. N12A5; assembly: GCF_026790125.1. NCBI lineage: Bacteria > Bacillati > Bacillota > Bacilli > Caryophanales > Bacillaceae > Bacillus > Bacillus sp. N12A5. The sequence continues at coordinate 120,855 of NZ_JALAMR010000004.1, forward strand.
AAAGGAATCGTTGTAAGGCGCTCTTGGCTAAGGGTGTCTTTTTTTTTGCTGTTTTTCGGTTTTTGCGCGGTGAACATATGTGATGTAAAGATTGTAAATAGCTTTCACCTATTCAAAGGGATGAAACGGAAAGAGTTGTTTTAAAAATTTTTATTTTTCTGTAAATAATGTTTAGTGGAAATTGTTGCGGTATCCCGCAAAAATATCCCTGTAAATAAACTGGAATCTTTCGGTATCCCGCATGAAACTTTTCACCCATTTTTCGGTGATAAAAACATTTTTTTCATTTAAAGTGAACGGTAGTAAGGTAAAAAATATTGAAAACAATGAATAATTAGCCAAAATTGTATCGTGATTGGATGAGAGATCTTGCGGTCTTTATTTGCTTGTGTTAACCCCCGCAATGATGGTTGATGGCGTTCATTTTGACAGTGGCATTCCGTTTTTTTGTTTGGATGCATTGCTTTTTACGCATAGTACTTTGGGCTTTTTCGGCTGTTAGTTCATAAGGATTAAAAGCTTATATGGATAAGAAAGGGAAAATATGCTGCACTTGTTCACTGGTTATTGAAGATTAGGGGAGGTACGACAATATGGAAATAACTTTTTATCCTTTAACGGATGCACAAAAACGAATTTGGTATACAGAAAAATTTTATCCTGATACAAGTATTTCAAATCTTGCGGGGATTGGTAAGCTGGTTTCAACTGAAAAGGTTGACTGGAAGCTTGTGGAGCAAGCGATTCAAGCGTTTATCCGCAGAAATGACGCCATGCGTCTTCGTTTGCGTCTCAATGAAAACGGCGAGCCTGTTCAATACATTAGCGAGTATCGGCCTGTTGATATAAAACATACTGACACCACTGGAGATCCGAATGCGATAGCGTCTATTTCACAATGGGGCCGGGAGGAAACGAAAAAACCTTTGCCGCTGTACGATTGTGACTTGTTCCGTTTTTCCTTGTTCACCATAAAGGAAAATGAAGTGTGGTTTTACGCAAATGTTCACCACGTGATTTCTGATGGAATCTCCATGAATATTCTCGGAAATGCGATTATGCACATTTATTTAGAATTAGCCGGGGGCTCAGAGACCAAAGAAGGCATTTCGCATTCATTTATCGATCATGTTTTATCTGAACAGGACTATGCTCAATCGAAACGGTTTGAAAAGGACAAGGCGTTTTGGAACAAGCAATTCGAAACGGTGCCTGAACTTGTTTCCCTGAAACGGAATGTCTCTGCAGGAGGAAGTTTAGAGGCTGAACGGTTTTCTAAAGATGTGCCTGAAACGCTTCATCAGCAGCTTCTATCGTTTTGTGAGGAACATAAGGTCAGTGTCCTTTCAGTGTTTCAATCGGTGCTCGCCGCCTATTTATACAGAGTCAGCGGCCAGAATGACGTAGTGACGGGGACCTTTATGGGCAACCGGACAAATGCGAAAGAGAAGCAGATGCTTGGCATGTTTGTATCAACGGTTCCGCTGCGGACTAATATTGACGGCGGACAGGCGTTCTTGGATTTTGTCAAAGACCGGATGAAGGATCTCATGAAAACACTTCGTCACCAAAAGTACCCGTATAATCTCCTGATCAACGATTTACGTGAAACAAAGAGCTCTTTGACAAAGCTGTTTACGGTATCACTTGAATATCAGGTCATGCAGTGGCAGAAAGAAGAGAATCTTGCCTTTTTGACTGAACCGATTTTCAGCGGAAGCGGATTAAATGATGTATCGATCCATGTAAAGGATCGATGGGATACTGGGAAACTCACCATTGATTTTGATTACCGCACTGATTTATTTTCACGTGAAGAAATCAAAGTTGTTTGTGAACGCATGATTACGATGCTGGAACATGCATTATTGCATCCAGGTCATACCATTGATGAATTAACGCTGATTTCTGAAGCGGAGAAAGAGAAGCTGCTTGAGAGGGCCGGCGGTGAATCAGTCAGCTATCGTAAGGATATGACGATTCCGGAGCTGTTCCAAGAACAGGCTGAGCTGCTTTCTGATCATCCAGCGGTTGTATTTGAAGATCGCACATTGTCCTATCGAACGTTACATGAGCAATCTGCACGCATCGCCAATGTGCTGAAACAGAAAGGCGTTGGCCCTGACCGTCCTGTTGCGGTTCTGCTTGAACGCTCTGAACGGATGATTACGTCTATCATGGGGATTTTAAAAGCCGGCGGCGCCTATGTACCGATTGATCCTGCTTTTCCGGCGGAGCGCATTCAATATATTTTGGAGGACTGCGGAGCGGACTTCATCCTGACTGAATCGCAGATTGAAGCTCCTGCGGCCGATGCTGAATTGATTGATTTTGATCAGGCGATTGCGGAAGGTGCAGACGACATGCCGGAGGCTGATGTAAAGGCGCCAAATCTTGCCTATATTATTTACACATCGGGAACAACCGGACGACCGAAAGGCGTTATGATCGAGCATCGCCAGGTTCATCATTTGGTTGCGTCTTTGCAGCAGACGATTTACCAAAGCGCCAGCCAAACACTGCGAATGGCATTGCTTGCGCCGTTCCACTTCGATGCGTCAGTGAAGCAGATTTTCGCGTCGCTTCTTTTGGGACAAACTCTCTATATCGTACCGAAGGCAACAGTGACGAACGGATCTGCCCTTGCCGCGTATTACCGCAGGCACAGCATTGAGGCGACGGATGGAACACCGGCTCATTTGCAAATGCTGATAGCGGCGGGCGATTTTGAAGGCCTGAAACTGAAGCACATGCTGATCGGAGGAGAAGGCCTGTCGTCTGTTGTTGCGGACAAGCTGCTGAAGCTGTTTAAAGAAGCGGGCACCGCACCGCGTTTGACCAATGTGTACGGGCCTACGGAAACGTGTGTTGACGCATCTGTTCATCCGGTTATCTCGGAAAATGCTGTCCAATCAGCGTATGTGCCGATCGGGAAAGCGCTTGGAAATAACCGTTTATATATTCTGGATCAAAAAGGCCGTCTGCAGCCGGAAGGCGTTGCGGGCGAGCTTTATATCGCGGGTGCTGGTGTTGGCCGAGGCTATTTACATCTGCCTGAATTGACGGCTGAGAAGTTTTTACAAGATCCGTTTGTGCCAGGCGATCGCATGTACCGGACCGGAGACGTGGTTCGCTGGCTTCCAGATGGGACAATCGAATATTTAGGCAGAGAGGATGACCAGGTCAAAGTCCGCGGCTACCGGATTGAGCTCGGGGAAATTGAAGCCGTGATTCAGCAGGCGCCGGACGTTGCGAAAGCTGTTGTTTTGGCACGTCCTGATGAACAGGGAAATCTTGAGGTTTCCGCATACGTTGTGCAGAAGCCTGGAAGCGAATTTGCGCCGGCCAGTCTGCGGGCACATGCAGCCAGACAGCTTCCGGACTACATGGTACCGGCTTACTTTACGGAAATCACAGAAATTCCGCTTACACCAAGCGGCAAAGTCGACCGCCGAAAGCTGTTTGCACTTGAGGTGAAAGCGGTCAGCGGAACGGCCTATACAGCGCCGCGAAATGAGACAGAAAAAACAATCGCAGCCATTTGGCAGGACGTGCTCAACGTTGAAAAAGCGGGGATCTTTGACAATTTCTTTGAAACGGGCGGTCATTCATTGAAGGCTATGACGCTTTTAACACGGATTCATAAGGAAACAGGCGCTGAGATTCCGCTTCAATATTTATTTGAGCATCCGACAATTGCGGCTCTTGCAGAGGAAGCCGATCAGAGAGAAAGCGGGGCATTTGCGGCGATTGCACCTGCTGAACAACAGGAGCATTACCCGCTTTCATTGGCACAGCAGCGAACATATATTGTCAGTCAGTTCGAAGATGCGGGAGTCGGATACAACATGCCGGCGGCAGCGATTTTGGAGGGGCCTTTAGATGTTCAAAAGCTGGAGCGCGCATTTCAAGGGTTAATCCGCCGCCATGAGTCTCTGAGAACGTCATTTATCCTTGCAAACAGCGCGCCTAGACAGAACATTCATGACAGCGTCGATTTCAAAATCGAAATGATTGAAAGAGGCGGCCGCTCCGATGAGGAAGTGATGACATCATTTGTCAGGAGATTTGACTTGGCGAAGGCGCCGCTGTTCAGAATCGGTTTGCTGGAGCTTGAAGAGAACCGTCATATGCTGCTGTTTGACATGCACCATTTGATTTCTGACGGTGTGTCCATCGGCATTATGCTGGAGGAGTTAGCACGGCTATATAAAGGAGAACAGCTTCCTGAGCTTCGTCTTCAGTATAAGGATTATGCCGTGTGGCAAAGCAGACAGGCTGCTGAAGGCTATCAGAAGGACCGATCGTATTGGAAGGAAGCCTTTGCGGGCGAGCTTCCGGTGCTTCAGCTTCTGTCAGATTATCCGAGACCGCCTGTTCAAAGCTTTGAAGGGGATCGGGTGTCAATCAAGCTGGATGAAGGGGTAAAGGATCGCCTAAATCGTTTGGCTGAACAAAACGGCGCCACTTTGTATATGGTGATGCTGTCTGCGTACTATACGCTTTTGTCAAAGTATACAGGACAGGATGACATCATTGTCGGAACGCCGTCAGCGGGCAGAACCCACTCCGATACAGAGGGAATTGTGGGGATGTTCGTTAATACGCTCGCAATTCGCAGCGAAGTGAAGCAGGACGAGACGTTTACCCAATTGATCTCGCGTGTCCGCAAACAGGTGCTGGATGCCTTTTCTCATCAGGACTATCCGTTTGAGTGGCTTGTTGAAGATTTGAATATCCCTCGTGATGTAAGCAGACACCCTCTGTTTGACACGATGTTCAGTCTTCAAAACGCGACAGAGGGCATTCCGTCTGTGGGTGATCTGTCCTTGTCCGTTCATGAGACCAATTTCAAAATTGCCAAATTTGATTTGACGGTGCAAGCAAGAGAAACCGATGAAGGCATTGAGCTTGATTTGGACTATAGCACGAAGCTGTTTAAACAAAGCACGGCAGACAGGCTGCTTACGCATTTTGCCCGTTTGCTTGAAGATGCAGCGGCTGAGCCTGAGAAGCCGATTGCTGAGTATAAACTTCTTTCTGAAGAGGAGGCAGTTTCGCAAATTCAGCAGTTTAACCCGGAAAGAACAGCCTATCCGAAAGACAAAACAATCGTTCAGCTGTTTGAGGAGCAAGCGGCGAAAACGCCAGACCGCACTGCACTTCAATATGAAGGTGAATCACTCACTTATCGTGAGCTGAATGAACGGGCCAATCGTTTAGCGCGCAGCATTCTTTCTCTTGGAGCAGGCGAAGGCAGAACAGCGGCTGTCTTATGTGAGCGGTCAATGGATATGATTGTGTCGATCTTGGCAGTATTAAAATCAGGTTCGGCTTATGTTCCGATTGATCCGGAACATCCGATTCAGCGGATGCAGCATTTCTTCCGCGACAGTGGAGCAAAGGTGCTTCTCACTCAGAAGAAATTAAAGGCATTAGCAGAAAAAGCGGAATTTGATGGCATTATCGTGCTTGCAGACGAGGAGGAGAGCTATCATGCTGATGCTCAAAATCTCGCACTGCCTCTTGATTCTGCGGGAATGGCTAACCTGACGTATACTTCAGGAACGACAGGAACACCAAAGGGAAATATCGTGACACATGCCAATATTCTGCGCACGGTGAAAGAGGCGAATTATCTCAGGATTACAGAGCAAGATACGATTCTTGGACTTTCCAATTACGTGTTTGACGCGTTTATGTTTGATATGTTTGGGTCCTTGCTGAATGGTGCCAAGCTTGTGCTGATACCGAAAGAAACCGTTTTGGATATGGCTCGCCTGTCTCGCGTCATTGAGCGGGAGAATATCAGCATTCTCATGATTACAACCGCTTTGTTCCATCTGCTTGTGGACTTGAATCCGGCATGCCTGTCAACGCTTCGCAAAATTATGTTTGGCGGGGAGCGGGCTTCGGTCGAGCATGTCAGAAAAGCTTTGCAAGTTGTCGGAAAGGGCAAGCTTCTTCACATGTACGGGCCGTCTGAAAGTACGGTTTTCGCGACGTATCATCCGGTTGATGAATTGGAGGAGCACACGCTGTCTGTTCCAATTGGAAAACCGGTCAGCAATACAGAAGTATACATCTTGGACCGGGCGGGACACGTGCAGCCAGCAGGGATTGCCGGGGAGCTTTGCGTCAGCGGTGAAGGACTGGTAAAGGGCTATTACAACCGTCCAGAGCTGACTCATGAGAAATTCGTTCCGCATCCATTTATATCCGGCGAACGCATGTATAAAACAGGTGATCTTGCCAGATGGCTGCCGAATGGCGACATCGAATTTATCGGGCGGATCGACCACCAGGTGAAAATCCGCGGACAGCGCATTGAGCTAGGAGAAATCGAGCATCAGCTCCAAACCCACGATCGTGTTCAGGAGAGTGTTGTGCTTGCCGTTGATCAAGGAGCGGGTGACAAACTGCTTTGCGCGTACTATGTCGGAGAGGGAGAAATCTCATCTCAAGAGTTAAGAGAGCATGCTGCGAAGGATCTGCCGGGCTACATGGTTCCTGCGGTGTTTATCCAAATGGACGAGCTGCCGCTGACCGGGAACGGAAAAATCGACCGGAGAGCGCTGCCGATTCCTGATGCCAACATCTCAACGGGTGTTTCATATGTTACGCCTCGCAATGAAACAGAACAAAAAGTCGCAGATATTTGGGCGCAGGTGCTTCAGGCTGAGCAAGTCGGCGTTTATGACCACTTTTTTGACATTGGCGGACACTCATTAGCAGGCATGAAGATGCTTGCCTTGGTTCATAAGGAACTGGGCGTTGAGCTGTCACTCAAAGATCTCTTCCAGTCACCGACGGTTGAGGGATTGGCACAGGTGATCACATCTGCTGAAAAAGGGACAGTCATCAGCATCAGCCCGGCAAAGAAACAAGATACGTACCCTGTTTCTTCACCGCAAAAACGGATGTACGTGCTCCAGCAGCTTGAAGGAGCGCAAACAAGCTATAACATGCCGGCGGTTCTGCGCCTGACAGGCGAGCTTGATGTTGAAAGGCTCAACAGCGTTATGAAGCAGTTAATGCAGCGCCATGAAGCCTTTAGAACCACATTTGAAATAAAAGATGGAGAAACGGTGCAGCGGATCTGGGAAGAAGCTGAATATGAGATGGCATATTTCGAAGCCGCAGAAGAAGAGACAGAGCGGATCGTTTCTGAGTTTATCAAGCCTTTCCAAATCAATCGCCTCCCGCTCTTCAGAGTGGGTCTGATCAAGCATTCAGACACTGAGCATGTGCTGCTGTTCGATATGCACCATATTATTTCTGATGGTGCGTCTGTCGGCGTGCTGATTGAGGAGCTTTCAAAGCTGTACGACGGAGAAACCCTTGAGCCGCTCCGCATTCAATATAAGGATTATGCCGTGTGGCAGCAGCAGTTCATTCAGTCTGAGCTTTACAAGAAGCAAGAGGAGCATTGGCTGAAGGAGCTGGAAGGAGAGCTGCCGGTGCTGACGCTTCCGGCTGACTACAGCAGGCCTGCCGTTCAAACATTTGAGGGAGACCGCATTGCATTTTCATTAGAAGCAGGCAAAGCTGAAGCCCTGCGCAGGCTTGCAAAAGAAACGGATTCCACACTGTACATGGTGCTTCTCGCTTCATACAGTGCGTTTTTATCAAAACTGAGCGGGCAAGACGATATCATCGTCGGTTCACCTGTAGCCGGACGATCTCAAGCGGATGTCAGCCGTGTCATCGGAATGTTCGTCAATACGTTGGCACTGCGCACGTATCCGAAGGGTGAAAAGACGTTTGCTGACTATCTTAGCGAAGTGAAAGAAACGGCACTCAGCGCTTTTGAGGCGCAGGATTACCCGCTTGAGGACCTGATCGGAAACGTACAAATTCAGCGTGACACGAGCAGAAACCCGTTATTTGACGCAGTATTCTCAATGCAAAATGCGAACATCAAGGATCTCACGATGAGAGGGATTCAGCTTGAGCCGCATCCGTTTGAACGGAAAACGGCCAAGTTTGACCTCACGCTGACAGCTGACGAAACCGACGGAGGGCTTACGTTCGTACTCGAATACAATACAGCGCTGTTTAAGCCTGAAACGATTGAACGATGGAAGCAATACTGGATGCAGCTTCTAGATGCTGTCACCGGCAACCCGAACCAGCCGCTTTCCAGCCTGTCACTCGTCACTGAAACAGAAAAACAAGCGCTTCTCGACGCATGGAAGGGCAAAACGCTGCCTGTGCCGACAGACAAAACGGTTCATCAGCTATTCGAAGAGACTGTCCAGCGCCACAAAGACCGTCCGGCTGTCACATACAACGGCCAATCTTGGACGTACGGCGAGCTGAATGCGAAGGCAAACCGTCTTGCGCGGATTCTGATCGACTGCGGCATCAGCCCGGATGA